>CAMDRK010000077.1 GCA_945906715.1 Nitrospira lenta | reverse complement strand
AAGATGGGAGCCTCGACCCAGTGATCAAGATCCCGGCATTGAACGTTGGGGGTATCGACGTGGATCTCGCGACTCACGAGGTCACGCTGGGGAACATCGCAGTGGAGCATGCTTCGTTCACGGCCTGGTTGAATCCAGACGGCAGCGTGAACTATCAGCAAATGTTCTCTCCAATGGACTCTGTCGAGCCTCCGCCTGCTGCTGGCAGCGCCTCGCCAAAACCCAAAGACGAGAAGCCGTGGGCTGTCTGGCTCAAAGAGATCACGCTGCAGGACCATTCGATTGATTTTGAAGATCGCTCCTTACCGACTCCGGCCCAGATCGAGGTGCGGGCCTTGACCGTCAAAACCCACGATGTGCGGATTCCGATTACAAAGGCGCTGCAGCTTGAGGTGGGGATGCAGTTGAACGGAACCGGAACGATCCGTGTGAATGGTTCGGTGCTGCCTAACCCGTTTCAGGCCGATGTCACCTTGGCGCTGAAGGACATTGCGATCAGGCCGTTTCAGCCGTACTTCGAGAAGTTTGCGCGTATCGATGTGCAGTCCGGCGCCCTCAATCTGGATGGGACAATGCACCTTGCCATGGAACATCCGAACGGTCCGCTCTTGTCGTATGAGGGTAACGCCGGCGTTGAAGCATTGAGCGTGGCTGACCGCGATCAGGGTGAGGAGGTGGCCTCGCTGCAAGCATTGTCTCTCAACGGAGTTCGTGTGACCGTCGATCCAACCACGGCCTCGATTAAAGAGGTGAGCATTCAGCAACCAATGGTACATCTCGTGGTGCAGCCAGACGGCGGATTGAATCTCGGCAAGCTTGCTGCTGTGTCGCCGTCACCGGCCTCAGCGGCTGAGAAGCCTATGGAGCTTCAGAAAGCCAAGAGTCCACCCGTTTCGGTAACGATCGGCATGGTGAAACTCACTAAAGCGGCTGCGACGTTTCGAGACGAATTGGTGCGACCTCCTGTCCAGACCGGGCTATCCGATCTGTCCGGTACGATCAAGGGACTGTCATCGAAGCAGCTGGCCAGGGCGGATGTTGACCTCACCGGTCGAGTGGGCAAGGTGGCGCCGCTCAAGATTGCGGGGACCATCAATCCCTTGAGCGAGGATGCCTTTACGGATCTCGCCATTACCCTTGGGGGTATGGATTTGACGGCGGAAAGCTCCTACAGCAGCAAGTATGTAGGCTATGGATTGTCGAAGGGGAAACTCTCGCTCGACTTGCGCTACAAGATCTCCAAAAAACAACTTGAAGCAGAAAATAAAGTGCTGGTCGATCAACTGACGTTCGGGGAGAAGGTCGACAGTCCGGATGCCACATCGCTCCCTGTGAAGTTGGCGGTGGCCCTCTTGAAGGACCGCAAGGGCCGCATCGACATCGATTTGCCCATTCGCGGCGACCTGAAGGATCCTGACTTCAAGTACGGCAGGGTGGTGATCTCGACATTGCTCAATCTGCTCACGAAAATTGTGGCGTCTCCGTTCACGCTCATGGGAAAGCTTATTCCGGGCGGTGGGGCCGAAGAGGATTTACAGTTCATCGAGTTCCCTTCCGGTAGCGCGACGGTGACTGATGAGGAGTTGAAGAAGTTTGAAGCCTTGGCGAAGGGGCTCGATGAACGGCCTGGTTTACGCCTGGAGATTACCGGCATGGCTGATCCTGTTCGTGATCGAAAGGTGCTGGGTCTTCAGAAGCTCAAGGCGCAACTGCTCGCCAAATGGCAACAGGGGAAGACGGTATCAAAAGAGGTTGACCTTCCGGCTGTTGAGGAGGAACGCGCGATCAAAGAGCTTTTCGATCAACAGCGCAGTCAGCAGCCGGTGGCGACGCCGGCGGAGGGCAATGCAAAACCGCCTACGATTGAGGACATGCGTCAACAGCTGGCTGCTGCCATACCGGTTCCTGATTCGGACCTCCGTCTCCTGGCACAGCAACGGGCGGAACAGATGAGGGGACAATTATCCGGGGATGGCAAGCTTGCTGACGAGCGCCTGTTCTTGACCGAAGTTGAGCTGAGCGCGTCGGATCACGAAAAGGTGAGAAGTCGATTAAACATTACGGCTGGTGAATAAGCGAGCTTCCCCCTTGCACTTCGTTTAGCAAGGACAGTATCGTATTGCGATAGTGAATCGATTCATTGACTTGAATAAGGGAGGTTACCATGGCAATACGACTGGGAGATGAGGCACCGAACTTTACGGCAGAGACGACTGAAGGGACCGTCAATTTTCACGAGTGGTTGGGCGGCGGATGGGGGATTCTCTTTTCGCACCCGAAAGACTATACCCCTGTCTGCACGACCGAGTTGGGGACTGTCGCCAAGATTACACCGGATTTCAAGAAGCGGGGCGTAAAAGTCATCGCCGTCAGCGTCGATCCGTTGGATTCGCACATGGGCTGGATTAATGACATCAATGAGACGCAAAAAACGACAATGAACTATCCGATCATTGCCGATCCTGACAAGAAGGTTGCGACCCTCTATGACATGATCCATCCGAACGCGATGGACAACATGACTGTCCGTTCGGTGTTCATCATCGGGCCGGATAAGAAGGTGAAGTTAACCTTGACCTATCCTGCATCATGTGGCCGTAACTTTGATGAGTTACTGAGGGTCATTGATTCGCTTCAGCTGACCTCGAAGTTCAAGGTCGCGACACCGGCCAACTGGAAGGACGGAGAGGATTGCATCATCACCCCGGCAGTGAACGATGCCGACGCGAAGACGCTTTTCCCCAAAGGCTTCACGAGCGTGAAGCCCTACCTGCGCTATACCCCACAGCCGAATAAGTAACGAACGGTTTGACCCGTACTGAGGGCGGGAGAGGCTTTGAGCTTCTCCCGCCTTTTATTCTTTTGCAGTCCAACCAAAGACGATAACCGCCATACCAAGCATGGCAATTCCGGCCCCAGTCCAGTCGAAGACGGTGAGTTTCTCGCCGTCCACGACCTTCAGCCAGACGAGAGCCGCAGCCACGTATACACCGCCATAGGCAGCATAGATCCGTCCGCTGGCGGCGGGATGGAGCGTGAGGAGCCAGGCAAAGAGGGCGAGGCTGAGCACTGCCGGAACCAAGAGCCAGACCGATCCGTCCTTGCGAAGCCAGAGGTACGGGAGAAAGCAGCCGACGATCTCAGCGAGAGCCGTGAGAATGAACAGCCCAGCGGTTTGGAGTAGGAACATAGGTAGGTCCTTCTTTGTGAGGGCGATACCATCTCATCATGCATGACAAGAATCAAGTCGAAGGGCCGTGGGTAGTGGATCATGTTGAAATCCGTTCAAGAGTGAGCCGCACGGTGTTCTTCACGCGCTGCCCTCCAGACTTCCCGCGCGGCATCAGCGTTCATCGCCGCGATACCAAGACCAACGATCAGATCGGGCCATCCGGAAAGCGTATAGGCCGTCACGAACCCCGCCGCGATGATTGCGACATTTGCCAGGACATCATTTCGAGCTGACAAGAATGCAGCCCTGGTCAGACTGCTTCTATGCGACCGGAACCGCACTAGCATGAGCGCGCACGACAGATTGATGACCAGGGCGCCGCCACCAGCCAGCGATAGGGGAAGAGGAGCGGGTGGCATTGGCAGCAAGAGCTTCTCCCATGCTGTCCATAGCGTAGCGAGACCTGGTATGAACAGGATGCCGGCGAGGGCCATGCCGACACGAGCCCGGCTGACTGCACTCCAGCCGATCGCTATGGCGATCAGGAAATTCACCGAGGCGTCTTCTAAAAAGTCGACGCTATCCGCAAAAAGTGAGACCGAGTCGATCTCGAGGGCCACAGCGAACTCGACCCCAAAATAGGCCAGGTTCAGGGCAGCAACGATGATGACAACTTTTCGAAGATTCGCGTTCATTCCTCAGCGGCTATTCTTATTCCGACGTCTCAGACACTCATACAAGTAGCAGACCGGCTGCGCGAATCTTTTTCCAGGAGGTCGTACCGAGGAAGGTTTCAAATTCCTTTGCTGTTCCTGGGAATGTCGCTTTCGTTTCCCGGAGCAGGGGATAGGGATGCGATGGTTTATTTTGGGGCGTGGATTGTCGAATCAAATTATCAAGCCACTGGGCTTGCGGGTTGGAGACAGTGATGGCCTGATCGCTGGTGCGTCCCGGTAGAATAAGCCGGATTCTTCTTCCGACAGGCTCGCAGACTGGTTGCCCGCCAAGCCATACGAACCGCCGTTCTGCTCGTGGGTCATCTTGAACCGTTCGGTCCTTGAGTAGACGACGTACCCACGAAGAAGAGACATGAGGTTTTGGCACGGCATGGTCGAACCACTGGCGGACATCGAGTGTGAGTCCGCTCCCTTCGAGGTAATTTAGGATCGACCGGCGTAACCCTTCGCCTAGCCATTCCGGTGTCTTGCCATGTCGATCCTGATGCAGGAGATCGTTTTCTGCAAAGCCCTGAAATTCAGGCCCGAGGATGCGCAATCCATGGGCAGCCGGCTGGAGGCCGATCGGGCTATGGGCTGTCGCAGTGAAACGATGCCAGAAGGCTGATTGAATCAGATCCGCCGCGAACAATTGTCGCACCCGTTCGAGCGAGTCCACCGTTTCTTGTACGGTTTCAGAGGGACAGCCGTACATGAGATAGGCATGAATGAGAATGCCTGCGTCTTTGAAGGCTGCTGCCACAAGCGCAGTCTGATCGACGGTGATCCCTTTCTTGATCTTCTCCAATAGACGATCCGAGGCAGCTTCAAGTCCAGCGGTCACGGCGATGCAGCCGGAAGCCGCCAGGAGGCGGCAGAGGTCCGGCGTGAACGCTTCTTCAAAGCGGATATTGCCCCACCATGAAATGGTGATGCCTCGTTCTAATAGTGCCAAGGCGAGCGCTTTCAAAGCAGCGGGAGGGGCTGCTTCATCGACAAAGTGGAATCCACGACAGCCTGTCTCGGCGATCAGTTGCTCGATCTGTTGGACGAGCCGATCGGTCGGCGTCATTTCATAGCGGCTGATGTAGTTGAGCCCAATATCGCAAAACGTACATTGCTTCCAGTAACAGCCGTGGGCAACCGTGAGTTTGTTCCAATGGCCTTCCGACCAGAGGCGATGCATCGGGTTGGTGCTGTCCAAGATCGTGAGATAGCGATCCAAGCTCAGGCCGCTATAGGTTGGGCAGCCGACCTCATCCATGCTGAATTCCCGATCGGACGTATCATTCGCAAAGGCCACTCGATCCTTGTCCCGATAGAAGGTCCGGCAGAGTCCTGTGCGCGGTCTGGTCCCTGCCAGATGCTCGATCAACGAAAGCAGAGGCCGTTCCCCATCGTCGAGCGTGACGTAATCGATGTAGTCGAAGACGCGAGGATCCGACAGACGGCGAAGCTCTGTGTTGGCATACCCGCCACCAAGGGCAATGGTGATGTCGGGCCGTTGGCTCTTGATTGAGTGGGCCATACGAAACGCGCCATAGAGGTTTCCGGGAAAGGGAACGGTCAGACAGACGAGCGATGGGTTGAGGCACTCAAGATGTTCCCACATGGATTCGAGCATGAAACGATCCGTCAGTGTCGGAGGGACGGCTACTGCCTCGATGATGGTTTCAAACGACGTGGCTGCTCGGGCGATGTGTTCGGCATAGCGGCTCAGGGCAAAATGGGGGGACACGGTTGCTTGGGTCAAATCGGCCAGGTCTTCGAGATACAAAGTGGCGAACCGTTTCGCGCGATCCTGTTCTGGCAAGGCACGAAATGACGCAGCGCTTTCTCTCTGGCCGGCAAACCTGGGGCCTTGGGGAAGAAATCCTGGACGGGCGAGGAGCAAAGCTAAAGAAGGATTACGTCCCTGGAGAAATTCAACGACTGGGTCGATAGCATTCAGATAGGCCGGCTCGACTGCCAGCATCTGTCTGGCCTCACCGGGCAATTCATCTTCGCGCGCTCGTAATTGCTCAAACAGGGTTTGGAGCCCCGATCGACAAAAAAGCCGGAGTACCATTTCGATGCCGATGTCTGCTTGGGATGCTTCAATTCCACGGCCACGGAGGAACCCAGTGAGATAGGCGGTGGAGGGGTAGGGAGTATTTAATTGAGTGAGTGGAGGGGTGAGGAGCAGAACGCGTGGGCCAACCATTGGCTCGACATACCATACTGTCTGAGCGGAATGCTACGCGATAGGTCTTTTGCCAGCGGGCTTTCTGTTGATTGGAGGGGTCGGCTATTTCTTGATATCCAGAATGCTGCCCAGCATGTCGTCCGCAGTTTTTATGGCTTGGAGGTTGGCTTCGAACCCTCGCTGACCGATGATTTGATTGACAGCTTCCTCACCGAGATCGACGTTCGACAATTCTGCCTGGATTGGACCATAGCCGCGATCGCGCAGGACGGTAGGACCGGCAGAGTCATCTTTTCGAATGACAGGGAGCACACCACCGTTTTCCACGGAGACAAACTCCGTTCGAGACTTCTTGAATCCGTCGGTCATAACATTGGCCACATTGTGAGCGGTGACTTCGATCTGTCTTGAAAATGCGGTGAGGCCAGAGAGGGCGGAGTGAATAGCGCCGATCATCAGGCACCTCCTTAAGGTTCTGTGTCAGACGTCAGCTCCAACGATTTGGCGAGATAGCCTGTTGCGCCCTGTCGGTATACCTATCGGTCAGGTGAATGAGGAACTTGATTTCTGATCGGCTTCATGGTTTGGGCGAAGGTGGTGTGAGAATCGGCCACAATGAACACTATCGAAGAATAGATATTCCAGGCCCTGGACTGAAGTATTACGAATACCTACCGATATAGTAGGGCTGAATGTCCTTAGTGCTCTTGAGGATCTGACCCGTGGCCCAACGGACCATTCCCCTTACACGTCTCGTGGTTGGCATGTACCTGATCGGTGTGAACCGATCGTGGTTGCAGACGCCGTTTCTTCGCCATAAGTTTAAGATCAAGGATCAATCGGAAATCGAGGCCCTTCGGCGTGCCGGAATCACCGAGGTGACAATCGACACAGGGCAAGGGCTGGATTTGGTCGAAACTGTTCTTGTCGAACCCCCAACGCCGATACAGCCGATTGCTCCTTTCGCAGCAACATCTTCGCTGCCTCCTACGATCATGCTGGCTGAAAATCTTTCAAAAGCGACACAGCGTCGCGCCGAATGGGTAAACCGTCTGAATGGCTTGTTTGAGCAGACACGGATAACCGGGCTCGTGCAGTATGATGCCGCCAACCGGTTCATCGACGAGATTATTGCGGACATTCTTGATCGGCAGGCCGCCTGTTATGCGGCGCTAACATTGCGCCAACCTGATTCAACGCTTCACGAACATGGTCTGACCGTGTCAACACTGTCCGTGATGCTGGGGCATGCCCTGGGTTATCCTCGTGAACGGTTGCAGCAGCTGGGGATCGGGGGAATGCTGCATGACATCGGACTCATGCGCTTACCTCTGAATATTGTAAAGCGACCGAAACCGATGCCACCGGCTCAACAGGCTCTGTACGAGAGCCATACTACTCAAGGGGGCACGATCCTCGAAAAGAGCGGATCGTCGGACCAGGCCGTTCTCGCCATTGTGAAGGGGCATCATAATCTGGCCGCGCAGATTGAGCAGACAGGCGAGATATCAGCGGCCCATCAGGAATCTACCAGGTTGATTGGAATTATCGACCAGTATGATGAGCTTGTGACCGGGCAGACAGGCCTTACTCCAATGTCTTCAAATCAAGCGCTGACGCAGCTCTACCAACGGCATCGAGCCGATGAAGCGCTCTCGCAGGTCGTGTCGTACTTGATTCGAGTGATCGGCGTGTATCCATTGTACAGTGTGGTGGCCCTGAGTTCCGGGGAGCTCGCTGTTGTCGGCGCCATCACACCGGGGAAAGCCCACCTGCCTCTTCTGTATATCTGCAGAAACCCGTCCGGCGAGACATGTGTTCCGCCGGTTTCCTTGGATTTGGTGCATGAACCAGAGGGAGGACGGACGATTCGTGATGTGCGGAATGCGGATCGGGAAAGTCTCGATGTCGAAGCTGTTCTCAGGCAGGTGGCCGCGTGAGCCTGTCTTTCGGTCCCACCTCTGATCCCGCCCCAAAAGGAAACCTGTCCTGGTTGCCCACTCGTGAGGACACGTTTCTCATTCTCGAGTCATCCGGAGAAGCGATATTTGTGACGGATCGAGAGGGGCGGATCTTGTCTCTCAACCCTGTGGCGCAGCAGCTCGTGGGCCGCCATCAGGATGTCATCGGCTCAGTGTTTCATGAGTTGGTGGGCTGCTTTTCCTCAAAGGGGGAAAGCCATCGCGATTGCCCATTGGAGCACACCGTACGAACCGGTGAAGTCACAATGGTGTCGTCCCATCAGTGGAACCGAGCGGATGGTAGCGGGCTTGAGATCGCTGCGACGTTCTGGCCCAGGAGTCAAGGCATGGGGCCTGTTGGAGCCATTGTCGTTTGTCGCGACCTGACGGCGGAACGGGAAGCGGAGCGAGATGTTCAACGGGTAGCCAGACTCGCGGAGGATGCACCGAATCCCATTGTGGAGTTTGACGAAGACAGCAACATGCTCTACGCCAATTCGGCTATGGTGGAATTGCTCAATCACGGCACCTCCATCCAGGGACGGGTGGAAGCCGTATTTCCGCCGAACTTGGCAGATGTGCTGAAGCACTGTCTTGAGTCGCAGCAACCTACTGTTCGATTGGAGCATCGCGTTGAAGACTGTGTGCTGGCCTGGTCCTTGTTTCCGTTAGGAGATTCGAAGCAGGTCAGAGCCTATGGAACCGATATTACCGCAGATGTGGAATTGCGTCGTGCGAAAGACGCAGCAGAAGAGTCGGCCCGCGCGAAAGCCATCTTCCTGGCCACGATGAGTCACGAATTGCGGACCCCGATGAACGGCGTATTGGGATGCACCCAACTGCTTCAGGATACCGCTCTCACCGATCCGCAGCGGCAGTTACTGGAAACCATGCACCGGTCGGCTGAGTCGCTCTTAGTTCTCGTGAACGATATTCTCGACTTCTCGAAGATCGAAGCAGGAAAGATGACATTGGAGGTCGCCGACGTTGAGATCCGTCCTCTCATTGCGGACGTCATCACACTGACGTCGGAAGCGGCCAAAAAGAAAGGGCTGATCGTTCAAGTTGAACTGGCGCCGGATATCCCAGCTGAGTTACGCGGCGATTCGATTCGCCTACGGCAAGTGTTGTTTAATCTGGTTGGCAATGCCATCAAGTTCACCGAGCAGGGCGGGATTCACGTGTCGGTGAAGATAGTACCGTGCCATCAGGAGAATTCAGACGCCATCGTTCTCCAGTGGACCGTAAAAGACACGGGTATCGGCATTACGGCGGATCAGCAAGCGCGACTATTCGGAGCCTATTCTCAGGCAGAAGTGTCGACCGCCAGGCGATATGGAGGAACCGGACTAGGTTTGATGATCTGTTGCCAGCTGGTTGAGCTCATGGGTGGAGCCATGATGGTGGAGAGTGTGCCAGGAAAGGGCAGTTCCTTTACGTATATGACAAGCCTGTTGCCTGCGATTCAGCGCCCGACGTCTACTCAGACTGTGCAGCCGTCTATTGCATCGATGGCGAACCCCGCGACGCCGCTACGAATTCTTGTCGCAGACGATAATGAGATTAACCAGGTTGTGGCGTGCAAATTTCTGCAGAAGCTTGGCTGTCAGGTGGAGGTGGCACGGAACGGATGGGAGGCGGTGAATTCCATTGCCCAGGCCACCTACGATGCCGTACTGATGGATTGCGAGATGCCGGAGATGAATGGCTATGAAGCCACGCAAGAGATCAGGCGGCAGGAAGAAGGTACGACTAGGCATCTGCCTATCATTGCCCTTACCGGGCACGCGTCATCGGAGGATGAGCAGAAGTGCCGGCAAGCCGGAATGGATGACGTCGTCCCGAAGCCGATGACCCTCTCAACCCTCCGCGCAAAACCCCCCTGTGTCAGGATAGATGTCGTGCGGGTTTTTCCTAAATCTGGGGGCGAGAGATGAGAGACGCACATGGGAATGAGTCGGAAATATTCACGCGAGTTTAAAGAGGCCCTTGTGACCCAGCTCCCCACTCGAGGGGATCGGACAGTG
>CAMDRK010000076.1 GCA_945906715.1 Nitrospira lenta | reverse complement strand
ACCCCCGATCACCACCACGACGCTCATGTATGCCATCGGCCGCATCGGCGCCACGAAGCACTTGAACCTCGATGCCATCGGCATCAAGCCGGATGCGCGAGGCCGTATAATCGTGAACAACCATTTCCAAACATCAGTCCCCCATATCTACGCCGCCGGCGATGTCATCGGCTTTCCCGCCTTGGCCTCCACAGCCATGCAGCAAGGACGCCATGCCGCCTGCCATGCCTTTAACCATCCCGACCACATCGACACAGACCTCCTGCCCTACGGCATCTACGCCATTCCTGAAATCTCCATGGTAGGGCGGAATGAAGAAGAGTTGAATAAGGATGAGATTCCCTATGCAGTCGGCCTCGCATACTATCGAGAAATCGTCCGCGGACATCTCATCGGCGATGAAACCGGTATGCTGAAGCTACTGTTTCATCGCCACACCCACGCGCTCCTGGGCGTCCATGCCATTGGAGAAGGGGCCACGGAGCTTATTCACATAGGCCAGGCCGTCATGGCATACAAGGGAAAGATCGATTATTTCATCGACACCGTCTTCAACTACCCGACACTGGCGGTGTGTTACAAAGTCGCCGCCCACGACGGCATCAATCGTTTGCCGAGACCCTGGCCCCAGAAGACGTTAGACGTGAAACGTGTAGCGTGAAACGTCTCTCGTTCAAACGTTGTACGTTTCTAGTTTGAAGTTTCTAGTTGTTCGTTTCAGATCGCTGAAGTTCCGAGGTTGAACCTGAAACTAGAAACCAGCAACTCCATTCCCGATCGACGTTCTACGTAGAAAGAGGTCCCATGTCATTCACAGATCGCTTAAGACAACTCGCCACACCTATCTGGGATGCCCAACTGACCCATCCGTTCGTCGTGGCGTTGGGCAAGGGAACCTTGCCGGAGAAAAAATTCAAGTACTACATCCTGCAAGACGCCAGGTTTCTTGGTGACCTCGCCCGTGTATTTTCTGCCGGGGCGCTGAGAGCGCCGGATTCAGAATCGGCCCTGCACCTGACGAAACTCGCCGAAGACACCATTGTCGTCGAACGGAGCCTCCACGAGGGATACGGGTCACGGTGGAACATGACCGCAAAGGAAATGACTGCCGTGCCCATGGCGCCGACAAACTACGCCTACACCAGGCACATGCTCACCGTCGCCCATACAAGCTCGGCAGCGGAAATCACCGTTGTGGCCCTCCCCTGCGCCTGGATCTACTGCGTCGTCGGACAACACCTTCTAAAGCATGGCCTGCCGAACAAGGATCACCCCTATCGAGACTGGCTTATGCTCTACGCCTCACCTGAGTTTGCCAAAGTGCAGGAATGGATGCGCAAGAAAGTGGACCAGTGGGCCAAGACGGCCGGGAAAGAAGAGAAACGGCGGATGGAAGAATCGTTCGTGATTAGTTCGCGCTATGAGTGGATGTTTTGGGAGATGGCGTGGAACGAGGAGAAGTGGCCGGTATGAGCGGAGGGAGGGCAGGCAGCAGGGCCGTTCCATTGCTCGCGCAACGCGCACGATAAGAATGTGCTCGTTGGACGCGCGCAGTTTGGCCCAGCCCTGCTACCTGCCCGAAGAACAGCACCGACCAGCAAGAGAGAGAGAGAGAGAGAGAGAGAGGAAGAAAGAGAGCAAAGGTCAGCGCCACCCGTCAAGTCACGACGGGCCAGATTGAAAAGAAACAAAAAGACGGGAGACCGATGGTGGGTGCCCCTGTGCTCGCAGAACGCGCACGATGAAACAGTGCTCGTCCGATGCGCGCACGATGGGGCACTCCACCCACAGCCCCTTTGAGTCCACGGCCACAGGAAGAGGACGTGAAAGAAAATGCTACTGCAGCGGCAGCCGTTGCAGCTCAGCAAGAGCGGTAGCCCAACGGCGCTCTGATCACACTCCGAGAGCCTCCCAGCCCTGCCCTAAAGTTGAACACCGGCCAAAAGGGAGAGGAGGGGGGAAAGAAATGAACGGGTCCTGTCACTGACCAGCCCGTCCGTCCTCGCACCCCGCCCGGTGTAGGAAGGGAAGGGTAGCCCGTTAGTCTCCTTTGCTCGCGCAACGCGCGGTCTCGGGAAACCCTCGTTGGACGCGCGCAGTTGGAGACCAATCGGGCCACCCTTGAACAGAAGACGAAAGCTAAGATGGGTGGCGCCCAGGTGAGCGCCACCCGTCAAGTCACGACGGGCCAGCTTGGGGGGAAATAAAAAGACGGGAGCGAGATTGTGGTCGCACATACTATTCGAGGTACCAAAACACGGATCATCAGTGCACGTATGATGACCCGAAGCGAAAAGGTGATTTATGTCGAAGGGTAAAGCAGATGAGCTCCGTGCTGAATATTCTCGATCCTCATTGGGCATAGGGGTACGAGGGAAATACTTGAAAGAGTATCGCCGAGGGACAAACCTGGTCTTGCTCACACCCGAAGTCGCGCGAGCGTTTCCCTCGGAGAAATCCGTCAACGACGCGCTCAGCTCTCTTATCACTGTCGCTCGACGAACAATCCGACAGAATAGGCGTGGAAGTAAGTAACGGACGACATACGGGGGTACGACTTCGCGCCAATACATTCTTCGCCGGTCGTCCACACGTACTTCCAGCACTGAAGAACCTCCATCGATACATAGCCATTCAAAGACACCGCACTATAATGGAAACGAAAATAAAACTGTTCTTCGACCCGGTCGGCAACACGCTGACGGTGTGGTTCGGAGACCCCGATCAGGAACATCTGTGTGAAGAAACCGGCAATGATGTCATCCTCATGAAGGATCGCAAGGGCCAGGTCATCGGTTTCGAAAAGTTGAACTTTGTCCCCTTGGGAACGGAGATGCCACTCGTCAGTTTCGAAACCATGGCAACGCCCGCACGATGAAATAAAGCGCCCATGATCTGCGATATTTGTGGGAGCAAGGATGCGCTGGTTCGGAAAGTCACTCGGAGCTATGGCAAGGGCCGGAAACTCTTGGTGATCGAAAACGTGCCGGTTGTGACCTGCCCAAGTTGTGGAGAAAGTTATCTGACGGCGGACGCGCTGCATGAGATTGAACGCATCAAGCTTCAACGCAAGCGTGTCGCCCACCAGCGTCCGGTCGCAGTGGCTTCATTTGGCTGAATCGCTCCCTCGCTTTTACACTCCAAGATTACTCCCCCCCGCTGGACAGGCTCGGCTCGCTGAGTATAATGTGATCCAGCGTTGAACTGGTTTCTCGTCTCAAAGGATAATTCTCCAGGAATGAAACGTCTCCTGCTCACAGTCCTACTTGCCTTCGTTACTCTCTGGGCACTGCCGGCTCATGCGGCATCGTCTTACGAGGAAAGCCTGAAGCAGCTGGCGGAGGGAGTGATCGCCGATGCGGTGAAAGCGAAAAGAAACCGGGTGGCGGTGTTGGACTTTACGGACAGCAAGGGTGCGGTCACACCGATTGGGCAATTTCTGGCGGAGGAGTTGAGCACACAGATTCTGGTCGCCGGCGAACTCAAAGTCGCCGATCACACCGTGGTGGACTCGACCTTGAAAAAATTCCATGTCACACAGCTCGAACCGGCTCAGGCTAACACGATCAAGCAGGCTGCCAAGGCGTTGCACGCCGATGTATTGTTGACCGGCTCCTATAGTGATTCACCGGACGGCTTTCGAGTGACGGTGAAATTGCTCAGCCCCAGCGCCATGCAGTCATTGGGCGCTACGCGCGGTACTATTCCTAAGGCAGGCCCGCTGGCGGAACTCATCAAAGAAGCGAACAAGCCGCCTGTTGTAAAAGTTGATGCCTCCGCCAAGCCGGCGCCACCGCCTGGGCTTGGTCTCCACAGCAATGAACAGTATCAGATGGTTGTGACTGCCCTGCATAGGCGGGACAATCAGATCATTGCCGATCTCACGATTGAGAATAAGTCCTCACGCGACGTCAAAGTGCTCTGCCTGCTGCAAGACACCATGCTCGAAGATGACCATGGCGCCCGGTGGAAATTGGAAGCGGAGAACAACCGCGAAGGCCTCTGCATGCACGGCATCGAGCTCTCTCCGCGAAGAAAAGGCCGGGCCGTGTTGACCTTCTCGGCGCCAACCGACGCAACCGGGAACCAATTTATCTTTCGTTATCACGAAACGGCCCCACGACGGGATGCCCTATTCTCCATCGAAGGCCTCAAAGTCGAATCGGCCGGAACCCCTCCGGCAACACCCGACGCGACACCCTCACCTGCTACGCCTTCTAACTGATCCTCACATGAGCACACAACCGATCAAACAAGTTTTGACGATCGCCGGCTCGGATTCCGGCGGAGGTGCGGGAATTCAGGCCGATATTAAAGCCATGTCGGCCAACGGCGTGTTTGCCATGTCGGTGATTACTGCCATCACGGCGCAGAATACGGAAGAGGTCACCGACGTCTTCGAGTTGCCGACCTCAATCATTGCGTCGCAGATCGACGCCGTATTCGATGACTTCGACGTTGCTGCGGTGAAGACCGGGATGCTGTCCTCGACGGTGATCGTCGAGGTCGTCGCAAAACTCTTGAAGCCGCAAAAGATTGTGAACCTCGTGGTGGATCCGGTCATGATCTCGAAGACCGGCCATGCCCTGCTCAAGCCGGAAGCCATCGACGCCGTGAAAACACAGCTCTTCCCCCTGGCGCTGCTCGTCACCCCGAACATCCATGAGGCTCAGCAACTGTCCGGCATCGAGATCAAAACGCTCGCGGACGCACGCCGCGCCGCCAAAATCATTCATAAGTTCGGTTGCAAATATGTGTTGATCAAGGGCGGTCATTTCCAGGCAGAACGCGCCACCGATCTGCTGTATGACGGCATTTTTTTCAACGTGTTCAAAGGTGAGGTCATCGATACCCCCCACACCCATGGCACCGGCTGCACCTTCGCCTCAGCCATCGCGGCGCATCTCGCACGAGGCAAATCCGTGAACGATGCCGTGCAGTCTGCCAAGACCTATCTCACCGAAGCCCTTCGCCACAGCCTGGCAATCGGTCATGGAACAGGACCGACAAATCATTTTTACTTTCTTCAATCCTAGGGTACTGTAGGAAAGTTACCCTGGGCAGAGAAGAAATTCACGGTCCACACATCTGAGACTAGTCTGGCCTATCTGGTTCATCTGGTTTGTTTTGTTTATCTGGCTGATTTGGTTAGTTTCATTCAACCAAACAAACAAAACAGACCAACCAAACCCAATAACGGCCTTTTCACGCTGGCGGACTGTTTCAGCGTCCTGTGAGGAACACCACTGCATGAGTCGTTTCACCTGCCGTCCACTGACATTTTTGATCACAGGATTTGGCTGGCTCCTGCTTTCTTCGTTGGTGGGACTGGCCATCATGATTGGATTGGTCCATGGCACGCCGCTGCCTTCTTGGTTGAGGTTGGTCCATGTGCATGCCATCCTCATCGGTGGCATCCTGCAACTCATGATCGGCGGGCTACTGGCTTCCCAATCCAGTGATTCCCAAAGCGGCCTTACCGGTACGAACTCCCGCCCATGGCTGTTCGCCACCCTGAATGCCGCCACAGTCTTGTTGCTCATTGGATTCGGGCTCGGAAACATGATGATCGTCGGCGGGGCTGGAATTGTCGTGATTGGAGCCTTCGCCTCCATCGCTCCGGTCGCCTGGCAATTCGCGCGGCAAAGCCAAACTCAACCGACCGGTTCATCCTGGCTCTATCGTTTCTCTCTCATTTCCCTATTCGTTGGATTGGTCATCAGCGTCGCAATGGCATTCCAGTTCCTCCAGCAATACTATGCCCACGCGCGACTGCTTCATCTGCATCTAATTCTGTTGGGTTTCGTTACCATGGCGATGATCGGCGCCACCCATCGCCTCTTGCCGATTGCCTTGAACGCCGAACTCTACAGCCTGAAACTCGCCCGCTTCGTGATGGTTGCGCTTCCCGCCGGCTTCGCCATTTTGATCGGTGGATTTATCACCTCGTCCCTCCACCTCGAACTCGCGGTCGGAGGGTTGCTTATCCTCAGTATCGGCCTCTACGCATACAATCTTCTGCGCACATGGATAGGCTCAGGCCATCCTGGAAATGCCGCTTCCGACCACCTCCTGATCGCGACGTTTTTCCTGGTCTTCATGATGGTCATGGGCGTGCTCGTCGGAGCGAATTTCCTCCCACAACCGCCGGTACTGCCATTTGGATCGTTGCACCTCGCGGCCTACACCCATATGGCCTTGATCGGATTTATGCTGCAGACAGTCATTGGAGGCTTGTCTTATGGCATCCCCGAGATACTAGCGGCCAGCCGGATTGCGAGCCGGAAAAAGCAGGGGCCCTATCGAGATCAACTCGCAGCCATCATGGACCGGTGGCGAGCCGTTCAGCTGATTGGATTGAGCTTGGGGACGATGGGGTTCGGCTTGCTCGCTACACTCACCTGGAACTTTCCTCTCAGTGCGCTCTCTATTCAGATTGCATCCTGGGTCACTGTCGGCCTGCTCCTTGGCAGCTTGACCATCTTTACCGCCAAGCTCGCCTGGGCTTTCGGGGTTTCGCCATCAGGAATTGTCGTTTCTCTCCCTAACAAGACACTCAAAGAATCCACCAGCGCCATAGATCCTGCCGCGTGAGGCGTGAGATAGGCGAGATCCGAAGTTCGAAGTTCGGGGTTCGAAGCTCTGAAAACTTCGAACATCGAACCTCGAACCTCGAACCCTTTTATGGAAGAATCCCTGACATTTCATGATCGCCTCGGCCATGGCATTGCTGCCATCCTGAGCACGCCCGACGAACCGACGACGCGTCTCGCCTTGCTGTGCCATGGATTTCTCTCAGGCAAGAACAGCACAACCAACAAGACCTTGACCAGGCTCCTCAATGGACAGGGCCTGGCGACTTTTCGGTTCGACTTTTTTGGCCAAGGAGAAAGTGACGGCCCCTTCGAAGAGATCACAACAACCCTGGCCATACATCAAGCCGAAACCGCGTTGGATCTGGTCATCGCCCGTGGCTACGACAGAATCGGACTCGTCGGTTCAAGTTTCGGAGGACTCGTCGCCACCCTCACGGCATCCCAGCACCGCGACATCGCCTGTTTGGCCCTCAAATGTCCCGTGGTGGACTTTGCAGAAGAACTTCGCTTAACGTTTGGGCCTGGCGAGTTGACACAGTGGCAAGCCACTAACACGGTTCCGAACATCATGGGAGGGCCTGATCGAATCCGTTTGCGGTATGATTTTTATGAAGACTGCCTCAGTCAGATCGCCTATGGGCCGGCTGAACGAATCGCCATACCCACACTCATTGTCCAGGGTGAAAAGGATGAGTGTGTCCCCCTCCATCAAAGTCAGCGGCTGTATGACGCACTAAGAGGACCGAAGAGGCTCGATCTCCTGCCTGATGCCGATCACCAATTCACGAGAGGCGACGACTTTCGCCAGATGACCACATCCATCGCTGATTGGCTCGTTACCCATCTTACCTAGCAGGCTGCTGAAAACGGTCCCCAACGGCGTTCTCACCTCGGCCACATCCTCAACGTACCCCAGAGGGTACGCCTGCGGTGTGGCCATCGGCTGCGGCCTTGTTGGATGACCGTTTTGAGCAGCCGCTTTCGCACAGGATGCTCAAATAGACGATCCAACAAGGCCGCAGAGAGTCCGGCGACTGAGGCGGTTGTTTTTCACCTGCCCACCCCGAGCTGCCAAGACAGCTCTTTCACCGGTGGGTACGTCGCAAGGAAACAGACGACCGAGAACTTTGGAGGTGAACCTACTCACAATGACTATATAGGATGCTCAAAACGGTCATCCAACGCGGCCGCAGGTGAGAGAAAACCGGAGGCGTAGCCTCTGGGCTACGTTGAGGATTTTGTCGAACCGAGAACAAAGTTGGAGGCCGTTTTCAGCATCCTATTGTGATTTGGCGCAGCGGAAGCCGACATAACTATTGCGCGTTTCCGGAGGCAGTTTGAATCGCCCATAGGTGAGAAGATATTTCGGCAGGTCGGACCACGATCCACCGCGTAACACTTTAAACTTTCCCTGTTCAGGGCCTTGCGGATTCTGTTCCGGCGAGGTTTTATAATAGTCCGCACCGTACCAATCCTGCACCCACTCCCACACATTCCCAGCCATTTGATAGAGCCCATACGGACTCTTGCCCTGCTCATAGGACAGCGCGGGCATCAAGACCTGGCTATAGCTGAACCGTGCGCCCAATGCGAAATTCGCCAGATTCTTGTCGGGAGACTGATTGCCCCAGGGATATAACCTTCCATCCGTTCCTCTGGCCGACTTCTCCCATTCCGCTTCGGAGGGAAGCCGCTTCCCCTTCCATTGGCAATAGGCATCGGCGTCAGGCCAGTCCACACCGATCACCGGACGATTGCGATGCTGCGACAGGTCGACCCTCTCCCATTCCCATGGCGCGGGGCGGTTTGTGGCAGTAAGGAACGATGCGTACTGCCCTGCCGTCACTTCGTGGAGATCTATCAAAAAGGCAGGCAACCAGATTTGATGCTTGGGACGTTCATCCTCCAACGCCTGCATCCCGTCCAATCCCATTGCAAACTCGCCGGCAGGGATTTCGGCCATTGGAGTTTCCGCTGGTGCCGCCTGTTCGACTGGTCCACTTTTCCGGAGACGTTCAAGCTGCGCACTTACATTAGCATCGGGAATGAGAAGCAGAAGGAGAAGGATGGTCAAAACGATCATCCAGCAAGGCCGCAGGGAGTTTGAACGCCGAGGCGTACGAGGTTGGTACGTTGAGGTGTTCAAACGACCGAGAACGAAGCTGGGGATCGTTTTCACCATCCTTCTCAATGGATGATTCCACTGACCACCCAATGCCGATCATCCACAACATCGATCAACAGGCGCGTCAGATTCATCCGCGCCAACTGCGACCCGATCTCGTCTTCCGTGAAGGCGGCCAGCAGCGAGTTATAGAAGTCTCGCCGGAGAATGTCCGGAGCCCCGGAGGCATACCGATCGACAATGACCTGCGCTTCCTCCGGCGATTCCGGCCTCAATAAATCCATCACCAGCACAGGCGACCCTGGCTTCACTGCCAATCGTAGCTTGTGCCAAAACTGCAACGGGTTCGGCACATGATGCAGCAGGCTATTGGAGATGGCTGCATCTACGGTACTCACTCCGGCGAGATCCTGAAATCGTTCACAGCGGAAAGTGATACGGTTGGACAACCCTGCTTCCCGTACAGCTTCTTCAGCTAACCGCACCATCGGCTCCGACGCATCGACGCCAGTGATGCGGCAAGAGGGCAGCGCTCGCGCGAAGCGGACGGGGATGTCGCCTGGCCCACAACCCAGGTCGAGAATGTGGCCCTCAGTGAACTCTGGAAAGTATTCACGGAAGCGATCAACGAAGCCTTGGTTCTCCTGTTCAAAATCAGCCCGAGCATAGACAAGCGCCTGCTCAGGATCGTCCATCAACTCAGGTTCGAGTATGCGCTCCATGGCTTTCCCCTCACAGGCTGAGGTTTAAGGTTAAGTTCAATCAAACTTGACCTCAGCCTTGACCTTAGCCTTCTTGTATCGTGACTTCGTCGCCCGGCCTCACCACACCCTCACGCAGCACTTTCGCGTAGAGCCGACTCCAACCTGGGTTCAGTTTCTGGGACACGCGTTTATAGTCTCTGTCCCGGAACCACTGAGCATTCTTATCGCAAGGAGACGTATAACTCATGATCTCTAAATGAACCTCTGGCCCGACCTGAAGTCGATTTCCCGGTTTCAGCTTCTCCCACTCAAGCCCGGCGAACGTCAGGTTCTCTCCGGATGAACCGGCCTCGATCGAATGGCCCTCGTCCTGTAGCCGCTCGATCAGCTCTTGAGAATAGAGGCAGACCGCGCGATCAGGTCCGCCATGGAATTTGAGATTCTGTTGCCGGTCGCCCTCGACTCCGGCCTTGGTGATGACAGCCTCCAGCACAGGACGTTTCGGCACACCTCCGTCTGACACATTAATCTGGCACAGGTGGGGATAGGGCGGGCGTCCATTCTCAGTCATCAATTCACTCCTTCGCAAGATTCCGCCACCAGCAATTCCAGCGCCACCCAACCCTCTTGTTCACGCCTCTGACTCAACATGGCGCCGACCTTGGAAAACGCTTCG
>CAMDRK010000075.1 GCA_945906715.1 Nitrospira lenta | reverse complement strand
ATGAATTTGCGCAGATTGCGCTCGAAACAGAAGCGAACCGCATTGCACATGTTGGCACTGAGCGGTGTCGTCAGACCCAGCCATATTGAACTCCATTACACGACACCCATTGCCGGCATGACCGCCTCCCGGGCGCAACCAACTGCGATTGGATATCCGCAGACCCATCCTCTCCCTTTGCCGTCATGGGACCATGACACCACACTCAACATGAAACAGACATGCCAATGGGCGCGCATCCTCTCATCTTCCCTGGTCCAACTTGCGAAAATACCAATCGTCCTTGGGTGGACCAAGAGTTAGACCTATAGGCCTTTGCCCTCTTCTCCAAGAGTTTTTCTTGCTCTCCTCGCGAATCGCTTGTACCTCCCACATGGCCTGGGGTAAGATCACCGCTCGATTGCTGGTCGTCCTACGGTCATCAACTGCGTCGCAGATGATTGGGAACCCCGCATAGAGCTGAGATCCGTGGAGAGGTGGCCGAGTGGCCGAAGGCAGCAGTTTGCTAAACTGCCGTAGGGGGAAACTTCTACCGAGGGTTCAAATCCCTCCCTCTCCGCCACAGCCTATTTGGTTCATTTGGTTTGTTTAGTTTGTCTGGTTTTTGACTGAATGAAATTAACCAGATGAACCAAATAAACAAAACAAACTAAATAGACCAGATCAACCAGACAGACCAGGCAGCTTGATTTTTCTCGGACGATCCTGTAACAGTGCCTCGCTCTCATACCGTGAACCGTGCCGAGGTAGCTCAGTTGGTAGAGCACAGCCCTGAAAAGGCTGGTGTCGACAGTTCAATTCTGTCCCTCGGCACCACTTTCCCACTACGTACACGATGCTGAATGAGTTCTACCTGGGCGTAGGCCTCTCTCGTTTTGTGACAACACGGTCACACGCGCCACTCCGCAGGACGACTCAGGCACTCACCCGTCCGTCCCCGCCGACGCAGTATCCCGCGGACGGTCCTCAGGAGCGGGGGCAGATGCGGCGGGCGAGGCCAGCGGGACCCAACTGGCGAGCACTGCGGCTAAAACTTTGGATTGCACGGGCTTGCTGATGTAGGCATCCATGCCGGCTGCGAAGCACAAGGCGCGATCTTCCGCCATGGCGTTCGCCGTCATGGCAATGATCGGAATGCGCCGGGGCGGCGCATCACGTTTCACGTGTAACGTTTCACGTCTTCTGATCTCCGCCGTCGCGGCGAATCCATCCAGTTCCGGCATTTGGCAATCCATGAGCACCGCGGCATAGTCGGTCCGCGCAAGCGCCTCGAGGACCTCGTTGCCATTGGCCGCCACATCCACTCGATACCCCAACTTTTCCAGCATCCGAACCGCGACCTTCTGGTTGATCACGTTGTCCTCGGCGAGCAGAAGTTTGGCCGTGGCCCGAATGTTCGCTTCGGCCAAACTGTGGCGCGTGATCAACGCGGCAGGGGTCGGTTGGTGTTCTGACTGTACCGCGTGAGGCGGGGCCGGCGCAGGCGGGATCGCCACGGCGAGGAGACACTCATACAGTTGTCCCTCCTGCACCGGCTTGGTGAGGTATGCGGCATAGCCGGCCGTCTGCGCCAGCTTGGCATCGCCTCGCTGTCCCTGGGACGTCAAGAGAATGAGCCGGGTGGGTGCCAGCACCGGATCAGCCTTGATCGCCCGGGCCAGTTCCAGGCCGTCCATCCCTGGCATCTGCATGTCAATAATGGCGAAATCGCAGGCGCCGTCTTCCGCAGCGGCAGCCCGCAAACTGGCCAGGGCTTGGGGACCGTCTGCTGCCACCCGACACCGGGCGCCCCATTTCGTCGCATACAATTCCAGAATGCGGCGGTTGCTCGCATGGCCGCTCACGATGCAGAGTCCGCGCCCACGCAAATCCTGCGAAGTCCGGTCGCCCACCGATGGTGTGCCGGGTGGCTGGATACCAAGGGATACCGAGAACCAGAACGTACTGCCCATCCCCACCTGACTCTCCACTCCGATCTGGCCTCCCATGAGTTCCGTGAGCTGTTTGCAGATGGCGAGCCCCAACCCGGTGCCGCCGTACTTGCGCGTGATCGAGTTGTCGGCCTGGCTGAAGGACTGGAACAGGCGCCCTTGCGCCTCCGTGGACAGCCCGATGCCGGTGTCTTGGACTTCGAACCGCACCGTGGCCTGGGTGTCAGTGTGGTGCACGAGCGATACAGAGACCACGACTTCGCCCTGCTCCGTAAACTTGATGGCATTCCCCACCAGGTTGAGCAGGATCTGGCGGAGGCGTCCAGGATCGCCCCGGAGAGCAGAGGGGACGTTCGCATGCACGAGGCAGGCGAGGTTCAGCCCTTTGCTGAACGCGCGAGAGGCCACCAGCTCCACCGTTTCCTCGACAGAGGTGCGCAGATCAAAATCGATGGACTCCAAGGTCAGTTTGCCTGCTTCGATTTTGGAAAAGTCGAGGATGTCGTTGATGATCATGAGCAGGTGCTCACCGCTGTTGCGGATGGTTTCGGCAAATTCCAGCTGCTCGTGCGTCAGGTCTGTATCGAGCAGGAGGCCCGTCATGCCGATAACGCCATTCATTGGCGTCCGAATCTCGTGACTCATGGTCGCCATGAAGGCCAACTTGAGGGTGACCACCTCCAGCGCCTGGTCGCGCGCAATAGTCAGCTCCTGGTTCTTCTCCTCCAGGTCATGGGACGCCTGTCTCAGCGCCACCTCGGCTTGCTTCTGTTCGGTGATGTCGCGATTCGTCCCCACTACCCATTCCGGGATACCCTCTGCGTTGGGCCTGACTGCCTCCACCGCTTGAATGATGCGCAACGCGCCGTCACTGCGCCGGCGTATTCGGAATTCACGTATGCTCTGTCCTCGGCGGCGAACGGTATCCTGTAATATGGCTTCTTGTTCCGGTAAATCTTCTGGAATCACAGCCCCACTCCAGTCCGTGTAATCGACAACACCATCCATTGTCGGCGAAATTCCATAGAGGTGGAACATCTGACTATCCCAGTGAACACGGTTTGTCAGGGTGTTCCATTCCCAGATCCCTACCGCGGTCGCGTTAAGCGCCAGACTGATTCGAAAAATCGCTTGGGAGAGTTGATCTGTCCGTTTGGCAACCTCTTGTTCCAAGCCTTGCTGATGTTGCCGATTGGCCTCACGGGAGATCCGCAGGGATTCCGTCATGCGATTGAAGGAGTCGGCAAGATCGGCCATTTCGTCTTGTGAGTTGACGATGACTTTTGTGTCCAACTGTCCCTGTACAAGGGATCGAGTGGCGTCAACCAGTCGACGAATCGGGGTGGTAATGCGATTGGTCATCACAACCGTGACGGTGAGACCGATCAGAAGGATCGCCACAACGATCATGCTTAGCCAGACTAGAAAATTTCGCAACTCCTGGTCCACACGGCTCCGCGCTAGACCCAGGCGAACGTAGCCTATAATCTTTGCCTCATTTCTGCCCTGGTCAGACTCAAGGAACAGGTTGTCGTCCACACGCTTGGACTGGGTATGGACGGGCGCGAGCATGTCCACATAGCCTGATTGGCCGGGCAGTTCGATGAACGGACCTACCACCATCTCGTTGCTTGCCCAAGAGGGGAGCGTAGAAATCAGTCGGATAAGACGTGGTTCCTTCGTATTTGTCGCAAGCAGCTTCCCGTTTGCGGCAAACACAACAATATAGGCAACATCAGGATCGAGCTTGACGCTGTCGACGATTCGGTTGAGGGCCTCTTGATTTTCAGTGTAGAGGCTATATTCGGCATTTTTGGCCAGCATTGCGGCGGTGATTTTGCCTCGTAGAATGAGGTCGTCATAGGAGGAGGATCGCTCATGTTGAACCACCAATACGCCGAGTCCGAGGGCAGTCGCGAGAATGAGCGACAGACTCAGCAAGTTGAACTTTGTTCTCAGCCCGACCTTTCTCTTGGTGATCATCATGCCATGAGCCTTATGGAAAAACCTGTTGGGCGTTCTTAACGACAGCCGGTGAAAATTCCAGTTTCATATGGTCCGCGGTCTTCAGATTCAGCGAATACAGTATTCTGCGCGGTGGCGCGATGGCCAATGTGTTGGGTTTCGTTCCTTGCAGGATCTTGACCGACAACTCTGCACATTGGGCTCCGAGATCTTTGTAGTCCCGATCCAACGCATACAGGGCTCCAGCTTTCACCCACGAGGAGGACAATCCAACGAACGGCACCCCGCTGCGAAAGGAAAACAACAAGATGGCTTCGGCAGTTTGCGGCGACAACACCAGTTGATCGTTGATGCCCCAGAGGAGGTCGGTACTCCTGGCCAGGCTTTCAAGGGCATCGGGCAGCGCCCTAGGAGTGTCGATCTCCTTGGCCAAAAGGGTCAGTCCTTCCTTCTTGGCAGCCTGAACAGCCGCGTCAATTTTGACTTGGTTTTCTTTAGGGTTATACAGCACGCTGATATGTTTGATTTCCGGCAGGAGTTTATGCATCCATTCGAATTGTGTCACAAAGGGAAATTCGAGGGCGACCCCAGTTGCATTCTTCGATTTCCGTAGATCATCCAGATTGGTGACCAAGCCGGCAACGATGGGAATATCACCCGCCTCAAGCAACGCGGTCTGGGTTGCCAATGCTCCGATCGTGAGAATGAGAGACGGTGGTTGTTTCATGATGCCGCGGATCACTTCGGAGGCCTTGCCGGCATTCCCCGAAAGCTCGTAGTGGTCAACGACGGCGACGACGCCTTCTTTCTTCAGGAAATCCTGAAATCCGGTCGCAACATCCTGGTACGGAGGGGTATTCTGACTGGCGATCACCGCAATTCTGAGATCCCCGGAGATGGCACTGCCATGACTGAGGCTCATGGCGAGTATCGCCATAGCGCAGATCGTTAGCCAATTCATTGTGCTGCCACGGCCTATCTTCACGGTGTCAGCCTATTAATAACGGTATTTGAGTTTTATCCAGAACGTGCGACCGTTCTGTTCAATCGTGTCCTGCACATGATCGCCTGAGCCAGGATCACCATAGTGATAGTTGAAGAGGTTGCTGACCTGGCCAGACAATTCCCAGCCATTCACGAGCCTCGGACTGAAGAGACTGAGGTTGGTGAGAAATACTTCCTTCGCCTGGTTGCCAGCAATCGTATCGCGCCGACCGGTATAGCGTGATTCGAGTCCCCCGAAGAGCTTGTCCGAGATCAGGGGAACGATCAGGTTCAATTTTGCCAGGCTCGCGGGTGAGTTGCTGAGTGTGATACCGGTCGAATCGTCCATCGTCTTCTGGAGGGCATAACTCAGCCGTCCTTCCACTCCCGACGGCCATTTCCCCTCAAGCGTCAGTTCCAGTCCGTTGGCTTTGATCCTATTTGCGTTTTGATACTGGAGCTGATCGTCGGCGGTGCCCAAGGTGCCGTCCGATCCGGGAAAGGAGGTCTGACTAATCAGTCCCTTGATCTGATAGTGGTACAGCGTAGCCGACGCACGCAGGTTGGCAGTGAGCGAATGTTCCAACACCGCTTCGTAGGTCGTAATCTGTTCGGGTTTGAGACCCTGGTTCGCTAGAAGAGTAGGGCCTGTGTAATGTTGTTCAAAGGGATTGGGCGCTCGGAAGGCTTGCCCGTAGAGCAGTTTCGCTGTGGTATTGACCCAGTTATAAATCAGCCCCAGGCGAGGATTGGTGGTCCCGCCGAACGTCGAGTAGTGATCGTGCCGGACACCGGCGTTCAAGAGCAAACGATCCGTGATAGCCCATTCCTCTTGCCCGTAGATTGCCCAGACCGACGTAGGCCGGTGGTCATCCAGATAAGTGGCAGGAGGAACATCATCTTTGTTGCTCTGGTTGGTTTGAAATTGATTGCGGTACTCCGTGCCGAGTATGACTTTGTGCCGATTGAAGAGTCGTTTGGTGACCGAGAGATCCGTTCCTGCTTGCTGCGCAAGCGTAAAGTCTTGATTGAGGGTCGGCGGGGGATAGTCATAGGGAAAATCCCCGCGATAGTAGTAGCGATCATAGTACCCACGAACGTTCAGAGTCAGATCACTTGCAAACTCATGCCGATACTTGAGGTCGAGGTAGCCCCGTTGGTCGAGGGTTCCTTCTGCGCCACTATTGAATATCGTGCCAAACGAGGCGGTGGGGACTTTCTTTTTCCGCGAGACATATCCACCTTGTAGGGTGAAGTCTCCGTATGAGGCTTTGCCGAAGAAGTTCTCGAAGTTCTCTGAGTCGCTCTTGACCGCATGGCCATTGTTCGTCGCGGGGCCATTGAACTCTTTGTAGAATAGGTCTCGCTGTCCGGCGCTGTCGAGGTAGGACCCGGAGACGAGAAATTCCAGGCCGTTATTCAATTTGTTGCCGTAGCTCATACGGCTCTTGTATGAGTCGAATGTCCCTGCTTCACCGGACACTTCCAAGCCCTTGAGATCCCTCCCTCGTTTCGTAATGACATTGATCACCCCGAAAAACGCATTGGTTCCATAGAGGGATGAGCTGGGGCCGCGGATGATTTCGACCCGATCGATCAGGTCAACGTCAATGGGTCCATCGTTGCCGATGGGGGCTTGGTCAAATACCGCGTCGTTGAGGCGATGGTTGTCGATGAGCAACAGAATTCTACTGTTGTAGTCTCCGGGGCGATTGAACCCGCGTATCCCGGCATAGTCGTAATTCCGGTCGTTCGTGGTGAAGAATCCAGGAACGCTGTCCAAAATTTGCGTGAAATTTCGATAGCCGTATTTCTTGATCTGGTCGGCCGTGATGATGGTGATGGACGCAGGCGCTTCCGTCACCTTCTGATCGTACTTGACGGCGCCATACACGGAGGGGATGTTCTGAAACACGATGCCTTCCTCGCCTCCCCCAGTCGGAGCAGAGGATGAGGCCGGATCTGGCAGATCAGGGAGATCGCCTTGGGCGGCGGCGGTTCCCATGTTGAGGAGGGACCAACAACAGAGACACTGGACCATGATCAACAGCTTCAGTAACAGGGAGCCGCGACATGAACCTGAAATGCAAATCATAGGGCAGGCCTTACTAGGAGGCTTCGGGGCAATAGGGAATTCTTTTGCCCCTTACCTTGCCGGGTTAATGTAGCGCGCACGCGCCAACAGACAAAACAGTGCATGATTCTCGTGTGTGGCGCTTGGATATTTGTGCCTGGTACTTGGTTGAGCGCTCGACGAACACGTGAGGTATCCTCAATCGGCGAGCGTGTTACGCGCGAGCGTCGCATGTTCAACCATCAGGCGCTGGCGCACCAACTCAAATTCGCTCGCGAGCTGCGCAAGCAAATCCCTGATCCGAGTGAGATCCTTGGCTTTCCCGCATGCCTCGATCTCGATACAGAGCTGGCGCATTCTCCATGCGCCCAGGTTGCCGCTGGAGCCATTCACACTATGGGCGGCTCGAACCAAGGCCCCTGCATCACCCTGCTGAAGCGCGTTCTGCAAGGTGACCAGACGGGTGGGAACGTCTTCTAAAAAAAGCGTGATCAGTGTGGAGAGGAGGTCACAGGAAATATCAAGTTGGCGCAAATCGGCCAATATCGCGGAATCCACACATTCATGAATCGGCTCTCGTTCCTCCGACGACACGAGTTCCTCCTGTTCATCAGGTGTTGACTAGCCAGACATCCAGTCGACTGGCGAGCGTTGCCTCGTGGTGCTCCCGCTTCATCGGCCTGGCAAGATAATTGTCCATGCCTGCGTCCAGACATGTCTCACGGTCCCCTTGCATGGCATGCATCTCAATCACCGCGTCAAGCGCAGTAATAATGAGACCAACGTCTCCCCTACATTACCCACAAATGGCAGATATTCCAGCAATTGATGAATGTTGGAATGACTATACAAAGGCAACTTTGCATTTCTCCTTGACCCCAAGTTCCTTGGCTATGTTCCGATCGAGATGCTGGAGTGCAACCCCGACGCTGGTCTCCACGGACTCGTAATGCGAAGTGAGAGAACGGGACGTCAACAGCAACAACCACGCCCTTCTTGGTAATCGCAGGAATCATTTCAATCCTCGACCTGATTGTCTAAACTTCAGCAGCGCCGCACCATCAGATCACCGCACCATTGGAGATGTGATTCGATCAAAATGATACGAAC
The DNA here is from genome assembly GCA_945906715.1 of Nitrospira lenta. Lineage (GTDB taxonomy): Bacteria > Nitrospirota > Nitrospiria > Nitrospirales > Nitrospiraceae > Palsa-1315. The sequence goes on along the minus strand of CAMDRK010000075.1, from coordinate 2,235 downwards.
CTCACTCGGCAGTTCGACAACGAGGGCTGGTCTTGCTGGTTTCAGAAATATGCGCCGGGGAACAATACAAGAGGGGTCGAGGCGAGATTGCGGCGAGACCAGAACCTGCTTCCATCGTGAGCTTATCGAACGTTCAAGCTCGCGGCGAGGCTCTCCCGGGAAAACAGGGCGCCCATATGACAACCAACCGGCCCGGCCTATTCGCTCGAGCGAATGGGCCTGGGTTATTTTCCTTTAGGAAGCCGAGAAAAGTAGAATGTGGCGATGGCCACGGTCGCCGCAACATTAAGGGATTCTACATCGCGGCTGAGGGGGATGGTGAATCGAGTGGTGGCCTGCCTGCGAATCTGCGCCGACAAACCACGGCTTTCATTACCGACAGCAAGCACGAGTTTCCGTGGCGCCTGGTGAATCTCGTCGATCGAAACGGTCCCGGCCCCTGTCACTTCTGCTGCAAAAATCTGACAGTCGTGCCGAATCAGGCCAGACACATCTTGGGCGGCAAAGATCGGCAGCGCGAGCAACATCCCGCTCGTCGCACGAACCACCTTGGGATGATAGACATCGGCAGATTCCGGCGTGAGCCACAGGGCGCTCGCGTTGAGAGCTGCCGCTGTTCGAATAATGGCCCCAACATTGGCAGGATCCTGTAGCTGCTCCCCAAAAATCCCCAAGACAGTCGGCTGTCTAAGAATCTCTCCTTCATCCCATGTCGGTTGCCGCACCACAGCAAGGATGCCCTGCGGCGCTTCGAGATCAGACAATTTTGAGAACTGGATGTCGGGACAGGAGTACTGTTGCGCCGAGGAGGCTAGCCGAACCAGTCGGTCGCCCGCCCCTTCTTTTGGTAAATACCCGTGGGCGGTGACGATCGTGAGAATCTGTTCAGGATACCGAGTCAGAAGGTCTCGCACTGCGTGGGCGCCTTCAACCACGAAGGCGCCCTCTTGTGCACGTACGCGTCTATCGAGGAGCAGTTCACGGATATGCGCCCTTTGCGAGCGCGTCAGGAGGGTGGGTGAGGGAGCCACGCTAAAAAGTCACAGTGGACAAAACTAACGTCAGCGACGTTTCCGCCCGGATGCGGCTTCGGCAGCCCGAATCCGTTGAGCCCGCGCCTTCGCTCGTTTGAGTGCAGTCAACTTCCCTCTGGTTCGATCCTGCTCGTGCTGAAGCTTGTCGAACTGAGACTTGAGATGGAGCTTTTCCCGTTTGTGAAGCGTGGCACATTCTTCTTGAGAAAGCTGGATCCAATCTCCACAAACCCGAGCTCGCTTGATCCGCTGCTCCAACGACTCCCGCAACTGTTTGGAACGCATGCTTAAGAGCGATTTCAAAGCGTCCTTGCGCCGTTGAACTTCTTCTTCTTCTGCGATAATTCCGCGAATATCTGTGCCTAACATGATACGCCTCCTCACTGGATCAAGTATGAACTAGGATGCGCATTATACCTGATTTGATCGCTCATCTTCCACCAAGGGAAATTGCGCATAAATCATTGAGTTTCAAGGCAAGTCTCGCCATAGGCTTACAGCGGAAGGTTGCGGAGAGGGGCCTTATTTCAGTACCATTGCACCATGGCGCTCGGACAACAGATTCAAGCTTGGCGTATCTCGCGAGGTCACTCGGTCGACGACTTGGCAGCCGAATCGCATCTTCCGCTTCATGTGTTAGAGGGAATTGAAGCAGACATGATTGACCCCTCTGCCTCGCTACTTGAAGCGCTTGCCACGGCCATGAAGATCCCTCCTGCCTGGCTCTTTAGCCATCCGACCTCATTTCGAACCTTGTTCGACGATCCAGAGGAGAGTGAGAGCTCCATCCCCGCAGGCCCCGACCCTGTTACAGAGCGAATTCTCGCCGGATCACGGATGGATCGTTCGTTGTACGTCCTGCTGACCGCTATCATGCAAAGCGGCGAACCGAAGTTGCTCCGTGCAGCGGAAGTGAATTTACGTAGCCTCGTCAAGCAAGCCAAACAGGCGACGATCCCCTGGCAGAACCGCCCTTCGGGCCATTTCGAACCACCGAACGATTAGCTATACGTGCGAGTCCCGCGAGAAAAGCGGGACGGGTCGGAAGTGTGATCTTCGCGATTCACGCCTCTCTCGCACGCCTCGCTTGTCACGCTCACAATACTTGCAGGATGAAACACTTCAGGTAGCGCGTTTCCGGCATGGTGGCGAGGATGGGATGGTCGCTGGCCTGTCCACGCTGTTCAAGCAGGCGGACCTG
>CAMDRK010000074.1 GCA_945906715.1 Nitrospira lenta | reverse complement strand
TCCCGCGCAATCGTTTTGCCCGCCCGAGCGGACTTATACAGAGGCACGCCCCCGACCTTCACCGCCGAATACATCGGAGGCATTTGCTCGATCGGCCCGCGAAATCGATCGACCGCCGCATGGATCGCCTCCGGCGTTACGCAGTCCGTCGCGCAGCGTACCAAGACTGTTCCCGTCGCATCCTGTGTATCAGTCGTCTCACCGAGGCGCAATACGGCGCGATATTCCTTGTCCCACTCAACAAGATATTCAGCAATGCGGGTTCCCTTCCCGATCAGCAGAGGCAAGACTCCCGTCGCGGCAGGATCGAGCGTGCCGGCATGACCGACCTTGACTCCGCCGAGAAGATGTCGAATTTTCGCGACGACATCATGGGAGGTCCACCCGGATTCTTTTTTCATTGTCAGCACGCCGTCGACGGCGGCGCAACTCTGTGCAAGATCCATCATCATGCCCCTGCCGCTACGAACTCCCCTGCTCTTCGGATGACTCGCCCTCGGCCTCCGTATCAACATGGAGGTCGTCCAACAACTTCAAGACCCGATCGCCTCTCGGCCCGCTGACATCCTTGGCAAAAACAATCTCCGGCAAATACCGGAGCGAGAGCCGACGACCCAGTTCACCGCGCACGAACCCATTGGCTTGAGCCAGCCCAGCAAAGACGTTCCGCTCTTCTTCTTCCGTGCCCATGGTCGTCACGAACACACGCGCAATCCGCAGATCGCTGGTCAATTTTACGTCGGTCACGGTCACGGACTGCACGCGCGGGTCCTTGATTTTCCGCATGAGGATATCGGCCACTTCCATGCGGATTTGATCGGCGACACGATCGGCCCGATGATATCCGGTCTTGGCCACTGCGCGCTCCCCCTGGGATGCTGCCGTCACAACAATTCCACTCGCGATTGGACGATTTCCACCGTGGGGATGCCCCGAATCAGGTTCAGCGCCTGGTCACATACTTGATTGACATGTCGCCCTTCATTGGCCACGCAGGCAAGCCCCAACACGGCCTTCTGCCACAAATCTTGTCCATCGACCTCGGCAACGGAGAGATTGAACCTCTCCCGCAATCGATCTTTAAGACTCAACAGCACCCGCCGCTTATCCTTCAACGACTGACTCTCGGGGATGAATAACTCGACCGTACAGAGTCCGACGATGATACCCACGGGGCAGACTCACGCCTCAGAGCTTTGCGGCAATCTTGTCGATGGCATAGGCTTCGATGATGTCCCCGGCTTTGACATCGTTAAAATTCTCGACGCTGATTCCACATTCATATCCCTGCTGCACTTCACGGACGTCATCCTTGAAGCGGCGCAACGATCCGAGCTTTCCTGCATAGACCACCACGTTGTCACGAAGCACTCGAACACCCACAGCCGCACGGGTGATCGTGCCATCCACCACATAGGCCCCCGCAATGACACCGGCCTTGGACACCGTAAAGACCTGCCGCACCTCGGCCCTGCCCAACGTCCGCTCCTTGAGCGTCGGTTCGAGCAGCCCTTCCATCGCGGCCTTAATTTCGGCCATCGCGTCATAAATAATGGTGTACAGCCTGACATCGACGCCTTGCTGTTCAGCCAGGGCGGAAGCTTTCGGCTCCGGCCTGACATTGAACCCGACAACAATGGCGTTCGACGCAGCGGCCAGCAACACGTCTGACTCGGTGATCCCACCGACACCGCTGTGAATGACTCGCAGCTTGACTGCGGCGGTCGCGAGTTTTTCGACGCCTACGGTCAGCGCTTCAGCCGACCCTTGGACGTCAGACTTGATGACCAGCGCCAGCTCCTTGACTGATCCTTCTTTAATTTTGGCAAACAGGTCGTCGAGCGTGACCTTCGCTGACCCGGACAAATCAGCCGTTCGCTGCTTATGCGCTCGATTTTCGGCAATCTCCCGCGCAACCCGCTCATCCTTGACAACCTGAAATACATCGCCGGCGGACGGCACACCGGGAAGTCCGGCCACTTCTACCGGGATAGAAGGACCGGCCTCATGCACCTTTGCGCCGGTATGCGTAATCAACGCGCGAACCTTCCCGCTCACAATCCCGACGACGAACACATCGCCGACGCGGAGCGTCCCGCTCTGAACCAGCACCGTCGCCACCGGGCCACGTCCTCGCTCCAGCTTGGCCTCCACGACAACGCCCTTCGCCAACCGATGTGGGTCAGCCTTCAGTTCGAGCACCTCGGATTGCAGGAGAATCATTTCCAACAAGGTGTCCAGGCCGGTCTTCTCTTTGGCCGAGACCTCCACCATAATCGTGTCCCCGCCCCAGGACTCGGAGATGAGTCCATGTTCAGACAATGCATTCTTTACACGATCGGAATTGGCGCCAGGCTTGTCGATCTTGTTGATAGCCACAATCATCGGAACGGACGCGGCTCTGGCGTGATTGATCGCTTCGATCGTTTGCGGCATCACTCCATCGTCTGCGGCTACAACCAGAATGACGATGTCGGTAATCTTGGCGCCACGGCCCCGCATAGCAGTGAAGGCTTCGTGTCCCGGCGTGTCCAGAAACGTCACCTGTTTCCCACGGACCGCAACCGTGTAGGCGCCGATATGCTGCGTAATCCCACCGGCCTCGCCTTCCGCCACCTTCGTTTGCCTGATGGCATCGAGCAGCGAGGTCTTGCCGTGATCGACATGGCCCATGATCGTGACCACCGGCGGCCGGGGCTCAAGCTGGAGATCTTCCTCTGTCTGCACGACGGACTCCAACAACTCTTCTCCGACCTTCTCCGTCGAGAGATCGATCTTGATCCCGTTCTCTTCCGCAATGATCACCGCTGCGTCGACATTCATGGTCTGATTGAACGTGAGCATCTGGCCCATATCCATCAGCTTGCGCATGATGTCGGCCGGGCGCTGTCCGATCAGCTCGGCAAATTCCTTTACCGTCATGCCAGGCGTCAGCTTGAAGCTCTTCCTCCGAGGCTTGGTCACTTCCCCCGGTGTGCTGTGATGCACATGCTTGCTGCGATCGTCGCGGCGCTGCTGCGCCGGGATGGCACGAAGATCCTGCCAGCGAGCCGCATCTTCACGGAGTCGAAGCTCTTCCTCTTCCCTTGTACGGCCCGGCTTACGAGCTTTCTTCCCCTTCTCTTTAAGCCCCTCGGCTTGCATCTCTTCAAGAGAAAGGGTCTTCTTCTTTCCTGTGATCACATCGATACTTGACACAACGGAAGGCTTGACAGGAGTCGCGGGAACCGGAGCGGTCACCGCTCCGGTTGTCAGATTGGGCTGACCGGGCGTCGCCGTCCGATCAACAGGCGCAACGGTTGCCGTCTCGGCTTGCAGAATCGCCGCCGGTGGAGGGCTGCTCACGAGGGTATCGATGAGCGCTCCGCTTGCGCTTGCCGATTCAACTGCGGGCAGAGATACGGCCTCTTCCGCCGGAGCGTCATCGGCTCTCTTGCGCTTGATCAGAATACGGCGCTTATCGGACTTGGGAGACGCATCCGCTGCCGGAATCGCCTGGGCCGACCCGGCCTTGGCTCCCGTTGCATGACCGGAAACCATACTGGCTTTACCCCGCTCGGCAGAACCTGCATCGGCCTCTGCCGCCTTGCCGGTCGTGGTGGTGGAACCTTTGAGTTTTGGGCCGAGCTTCTCCAACGCCTTCTGCACCACGTCATCTTCCAACGCGCTGCTATGCGATGAGACTGCGATACCCATCCGCTTCAATTCCGGAATGAGATCACGGTTTTCCATCCCGAGTTGCTTGGCCAATTCATACACGCGCATGAGGATATGACACCTGCTCCGCTTGATCCGGTTTATTGAGCATCCGACTCCGATTCTGCCCGAGCCTTTAATTCCTGCTCTCGGGCTTCCTCTTGCTGATGCAGCGCTTCGGTTTCCTCCGCCAACGCCGCCTTGATTTCTTTATCCCGTTCGGCCTTTTCCTTTTCGTATTCCGTCGCGCTGATGATGTCGATCTTCCAGCCGGTCAGACGAGCGGCCAGCCGCACATTCTGTCCATTCTTTCCGATCGCTAACGACAACTGGGAATCTGCGACGACGACCAGCGCCGACTTCTTTTCCTCATCGACGCCGACCTTCTCGATACTTGCGGGGTTCAACGCCTCGGCGATGAACACGCGCGGGTCGGAGGTCCAGGTAATGATATCGATTTTCTCTCCGCGCAGTTCGCGGACCACCGCTTGAACCCGCGAGCCCTTGATCCCCACACAGGCCCCGACCGGATCGACCGCCTTCTCGCGAGAGGTCACAGCAATTTTGGTCCGATCACCGGGCTCCCGCACGATGGACTTGATCTCAACGATCTTTTCAAGCACCTCAGGCACTTCCAACTCGAAGAGTTTTGCGACAAATTGCGGATGGCTCCGCGTCAAGATGACCTGGACATCCTTCGGAGTTCTGCGCACTTCCAAGAGCATGGCCTTCACCCGATCGCCACCGCGATAGGTTTCCCGCGGAATCTGCTCCTGAATCGGCAGTACCGCCTCGGTCTTGCCGAGATCCACCAGGTAATTCCGGCGCTCGACCCCGAGAATGATGCCGTTGACCAGATCCCCTTGCCGCGTGGAGTATTCCTTTTGAACCGCCTCCCATTCAGCCTCCCGGACCTTCTGGAAGATGACCTGCTTCGCGGTTTGCGCGGCAATTCGACCCAAATCGCTCATCTCGATGACGGACCCGATCTCATCGCCGACCTCTGCTTCGTCGTCGAACTGGCGAGCCTCCTGAAGAGAGACTTCGGTTTTTTGATTGGTGACCACATCGACGATAATTTTCTTTGACACGACAGAAATCTCACCGGTCTTGGAGTCGATCTCGACTTGAATATTCTCAGCCTGCCCAAAACGTTTCTTGGCAGCCATTTGAAGAGCGGCTTCGATCGCCCCGATCACGCGGCTCTTGTCGATGCCCTTTTGACGGCCCAGTTCATCGATGACTGAAATCAACTCTCGATTCATAGCTCACTCTCCGGTAACTGCCCTGCAGGCACATTCCACAATGCAGCGGTATGCTTATATACTGCGGTGATCGACTCCGTACAGACTAAAACGTGACGACGCGACGCGCTTCGGCAATCGAGTCAAACTCAAGGACGACATCCCGCTCAACCCGCCGATCACTCACCCCAATCGTAACTCCCTGTTCACTCACGTCTGTCAACAGCCCGACCAGACGCCACTGTCCGTCAATCGGCTGCCTGAGCTTCACGCTCACTTGCTTCCCCACTGCCCGGCGATAATCCTGAATCCGTTTGAAGGCCCGATCCAGACCCGGCGAGGAGACTTCCAGCGTATAGGCATGGGGGAAGGGGTCAGCCACATCCAGGGCTGGACTGATCGCGAGATGTGCACGCCCGCAATCTTCTACCGTGACACCGCCCGCCTTATCGATATACACACGAACAACTGATCGCGCACCTTGCCCCACAGACACGATATCGACCAATTCCAAGCCCAATGCCCACAAGATGGGTGACACCACCTCGCCGATGCGATCAACGATTGGTCGGGACTCCTTCACCGACGCCCCTCACCCCGTTCTTTTGGATAGCCCATTTAAGCGATCAAACAAAAAAGTGGGCCTGAGCCCACTTCCAGCCGGGGACCATAGCACGCTACCTATGTCAAAGCAAGGGGGCTATCCGACCCGACTCGTAAAGCGTGCGGCGAGTCGTTGAGCGATCGGGCCAGGGCATCCATCCCCGATGGTTTTCCCATCGACACGGATGACGGCCAAGACCTCGACCGTGGTCCCTGTGAGAAACACTTCATCAGCCTCATAGAGGTCCGCCTGAGAGACAAAGCGTTCCTGAACCGGCAGACCCTCGCTCCGGGCTAAATCCAACACCACCGTCCGCGTGACCCCGGATAGAATGCGCGGCCCTTGGGGGGCTGTCACCACTGTTCCCCCCTGAACCACCATCACGTTGCTGACCGCCCCTTCAGTGACCAATCCTTCATTGACTAAAATGGCCTCGAAGACCTGTGCCTCCTTGACTTGTTGTCGTGCCAGCACGTTGGCCAACAGATTCACGCTCTTGATGTCGCAGCGCCCCCACCGGATATCCTCGGTCGTTATGGCTTCCACACCGGCCACCTGTACCGACCGGTCGAGTGGGTGGAACTCACGAACCGTCATGACCACCGTGGGCGTCGCGTCATCCGAGTAGGCGTGATCGCGGGGAGCGACTCCTCTGGTGATCTGAACATAGATTTTACTTTCGGGATAAGCAGCCCGCCTGATCCCTTCCAGAATATGGCGAGTCCAGTCATCGTGGGAATAGGGCTGCTTCAGGTCAAGCGCCGTGGCGCTACGATCCAGCCGAGACAGATGAGCTTCGAGCTCGAACGGGCGTCCCTTGTATGTACGGATCACCTCGTAGACGCCGTCGCCAAACTGAAAGCCTCGATCTTCGATCGAGACTTTCGCCTCGGCCATCGGCACGAACGTCCCATTGATGAAGGCCACATTCGGCACGATTATGCGCTGCTCCGAGGCGAGGAATCCGAGGCTGTCACGTCAAAAACTCGCCGATCTTCGGCCGTGAATTTCCATCCCATGCGTTTCTCAAACAGCACCCGATGGGTTCCCGTCCGCACCGCTTTAAACTCGAATGTCCGCTGCCCATTATCCACCGCGTTATTCCCAGCGATGCGAAGATAGTCGTCGGCCAACAACTGAAGCCCTGTGGGATCATACGTCGGAACCCAGAGTTCCCCTCGTGTCCTATCTTCCCAGAGATGAATCTGGATGGGATGCTCAAGGGTTGCCTCAATGACCTTGGCCCCATCCGAATGTGCCGCATCGTTAGAGTCGTGGCCGGATATCATACTCATGGTTTTCGCCGAGGCCCGACAAAAATCTCCGCTCCTTCCACCAGCACATCATAGCTCCCCACGCAATAGCCGCCGCCGTCTGTCCCTTGCCCGTTCCGAACGTCGAATGCCAGATCGTGCCACGGACAGGCGACGACAAAACCCTTCACGCGCCCTTCACCCAAAGGACCGCCTTCATGAGGACAAAGATTATGAATCGCGAAATACGTTCCCCCGATATTGAAGAGCGCAATCTCCCGATTGTTCACCATGACGACTTTTGATTTTCCAGGCGGCAGCTCGTCGACTAGACCGACGGATTGAAACCCCTCTCGCATGCGGTACCGACTCCTCTCTTCATGCTGTTCACCGAATCGCCCTCGTGCGTTACATCCGAAGCGTATACTTCAACTCCAACCCTATCGTAATTCCTTCCCGCTTGATGAAACCCGCTTCTGTTTGAATGGCGTAACGGACCGCTTCGGGAGAAGAACTATACTTAGGACAATCGTCGTCCAGGCAGGGAGCGACATTTTCCTTGAGTCCCACAATATGATGGCTTTCATCGACCCACATCATGTCCACTGGAAACCGGTACGCCTTTGTCCAGAGGTGATTCTGGCCGGTCGTCTCGAAGATATATAGCAATCCGCCACTCGCAGGCAATGCCTCCCGAAAGGCTAGACCGACGAGCAGCTTCTCCGGCGTATCCGCCACTTCCGCTTCAATCTCACGGCCGTTCGGAAAGGAGACGATAATGATGGTCTCCTCTTTTCGCTCGATGAGAAAGTAGGAAGCGCTCATCAGAAAAATCGCCATGAGGGCGAGCGTGACAATACGCTTCTTTTTCTGTCCTCGATCGGTCACCGGTACGGCAGCCATAGACATTCCATCATCACAATCTGCCATGCTACCCTGGGCCCAAAGGCCCATGAATACAGGGAATCTAGGCCTTCTGGAAAGGCATCGTTCTGTTGACTTGGAAAAGAGCGGCAGATTAGAATGGCGCTCACGTCGCGGCATTCATAATGGTCGTGACGGGGTGAACTTGTCAACCGTGTGTGTCTCATTGTAGTGAGAAGGAGGCGAGGGTCATGGCGTTGCTGATTACCGATGAATGTATCTCCTGTGGAGCCTGCCTGCCCGAATGTCCGAACGAGGCGATTTTTGAAACTCGCAGCGACGCGGAAACGAAGGGCAATCATGTGGGCGACGGCCAGGGGGTCGGCGATAGTATTTATGTGATCGCGCACGATCGTTGTACCGAGTGTGTCGGACACTTCGACGAACCGCAGTGTGCTGCCGTCTGCCCGGTCGATAACTGCTGCATTTCTGACCCGCTGTATCCGGAAACAACGGAGGTTCTGCTCGCGAGGGCGAATGCCCTCAATCCGGATAAGGCGATCGATGCCGCAAAAGTCTGGAGCGGCGTGCGTAATTAGTTAGCACTCATCGTTCAACTACGAAGGCCCTGCTTTTCATGCGAGAAGCAGGGCCTTCTTGTTAAAAAACCACTGCCCTCTCCGCGGTATCGCGGGGAGGGCAGTGATCGCTCAAATCTCAGTGCAGCTATTACTTGATCATCAAAATCTTGCCGCCGACATGTCCGGGATGCAGGTGGCAGCGATAGGTCAGCGTATTCCCTTGCGTCGCATAGAACATGTCGCTGGTCGGAATACCAATGTATTTGGTTTCTCCAGGCTTCAACACCACTTGGGCCTTCATGACGGTCGGAGTTCCGGTATTCATTGCGTCGGTCATCTCAAATCCATGGTCGGCAGTGGCTTTGTTCGTGACCTTGAGCAGGACAGGACGACCAGGCCGAACTTTGAAATCGATGATGGTGATAGGCGGATACCACGTCTTTAGTTCCCCAATCTCGACCGCGAACAGGGAAGCATCGACATCCAATTCCTTGAACGACTGACCCACAACGGAGCCAGTCTCCAAATCCCCGACTTCGACTCCGCCTGCCTGGCTCGCAAATGCTACAGCTGCCCCAGCCACGACCATCATGAGGCCGAAGAAGACCCCCAATACCGTCTTGCCCATGACCTACCTCCTAAAAAAAGAAGAAGAGATGTGATTAGGTTGGTGAATACCTCCGCCAAACCCGCTTAGCCCTGATCATTTGCTGAGCACGACTTCCTTATTCCGCCATCGATACCCCGGACAACATGAATCCTCTTCAAGTCTAACCCTATAAATAGCACCTCGATGAAATCGGATGCAATAACGTTATTTCATACCCTTTCTGGACACCTTCAATGCAGACATTCGCATCAACAGGATCGCCTCAATTATTTCAGTAGTTTATCTGTTTCAGGCTGCGCCGCTTGAACCGTGGACCCAATCAAGAGATCGTACGGCGCATAGTCGTCGGTTAACACGAGACCTGCCTCCCAGGGTTGCGTCCGATGGGTTTCCAGTAAGGCGATGGCCTCGAAGGGAAGACGCTGCTGCGCAACTAATCTGTTCACATTCGCTACAATGCTCGTACGCGTGTGCCGTTCGAGCGGCGCACCGGCAAAAAAAATCAGATTCTCCGATCGCGCCGGAGAAGACGTCCAGGGCCCCTTGACCGCAAAGGACTCGAAGTGGGGAAACGATCGTCTCATTGTCTGCACGACCGCATTAGCTCGCAACAGGTCTCCACCCTCGCCCGATGAGGCGAGATTCACAGCCAGGATACCGTTCGGCGCAAGATGGGCGCGCAGCTCCGCGAAAAACTCCACCGTTGTCAGGTGAAACGGTATCATGAGCCGGGCGAACGCATCGACCCAAATGAGGTCGTACGTCTGCTCCGTGGAATTCAGAAAGACCCGGGCGTCCCGAACATGCACATGATGCTGGGGAGGCGGCCGATAGGAAAAATATTCCTCGGCCATACGAACGACTGCGGGATCGAACTCAACCACATCCAGATCGAGCTCCGGCCATCGATGGGCGAGCCACTTCGCCAACGACCCGCCTCCATGACCGAGAATTAAACCCCGTTTCGGGTCCGGCACCAACGCCAGCGACGCGACCATCAATTGACTGTAGGGGAGAAACAGGGCGATCGGATCGGCCTTCCACATGACTGCATGGAAGGTTCGGTCCAGGACGAGGTAACGAAAAAGATCGTCGTCGCGAATTCGTACTTGTTGATACGGACTATCTTCCTGGTAAACCGGCGCCTTCAACATCTGGATCGGAAACCAAGCACCGGCCCCCAGGCCTCCAATACACAAGACGAGAAGGCCGATCACCAAGGGCCGCACGGTCGTCCCGCTGATCAACCACCAGAGACCGAGCCCCACCTGAATGGCGCCGAGCCACGCGACAAGCGCCTGGCTGCCGATCCAGGACAGAAAGAAAAACGCCGTCCCCCACGTTCCCGCCAAGCTCCCCATGGTCGAGATCGCAATCATTCGGCCGGTATGCCGACCGAAATATTCAAGATCCGACACAGCCAATCGCAGCAAGGCCGGCAGCACGCCGCTCAGACCGAAGGCCGGGGGGCCCAAAAGTAGCGCTGCGGCGACACAAGGCCCCCACCGAGGATCCTCAACGACTCCCGCCACCTTAAAGAGCGCCAGCTGGCCAAGCCACGCGATCAGAAAGGTCCAGCCTCCCGAGAACAACAGCAGCCCCGCCAGCACCTGAGCACCGGGGTATCGGTCAGAGACCCAGCCTCCAAATGCATACCCGCTGCTCATGGCAGCAAGGATC
>CAMDRK010000073.1 GCA_945906715.1 Nitrospira lenta | reverse complement strand
GCCACGTGTCCGGGGGCAAACTCTCTCCCGACTTTGACCAGTAGTCACTGATCATGGAATCGATCGACAGGAGGAGCGCCAAGAGAAGGGCGCTGATGACGGCTAGGGCGAGATTCATCGCTGGTCCTGCCGCCGCGACGAGCGCCATGTCGCGACGTGGTTGGTGCATAAGGCGCGGGTCGACCGGGACCGGCTTGGCCCAGCCAAGCAAGAATCCTCCCGGCATCAGCAGACACAGGAGCGGCAGGATCACGGTTCCGAAGGGATCGATGTGCGCCAGCGGGTTCATGGTAAGCCGGCCTTGGATTTTGGCGGTTGGATCGCCGCACCGATTGGCGACCCAGCCATGGGCATATTCATGCAAGACCATGGCGAAGAGGAGCGGGAGCGCCATATAGGAAATCGTGTGGAAGATTTGAGGTAAGGAGTTCATGCGGGTTAGTTCACCTGTTGAAATCGGCCTTTTTTGATTTGTATGAGGAAGAGCGGACGATTCAATGTTCCGTCCGGTCCAAACGCCGCCGGTCCAGCAAGGGAAGAGAGATCCGGCTGTGTCAGCAGCTGGTCGTGGACGGATTCGCCGGAGGAGGCGCCTTGTCGAACCGCGTCGAGCACCAATTTCGCGGCATCGTAACCCTGGATCGCAAAGAGTGTCGGGTTGGTTTGAAAACGTTTTTTATACCGGGCCACAAAATCCTGCACTGTAGGCATGGGGCTGTCCACAAAGAAGCCGTCGACGAACACGGCTCCATCGATCGACGAATCGTCTGTGCGGGCGAAATCCTGTGAATTCCATCCATTTGTGCCGAGGAAGGGCACTTTCATGTCGTGGAAATTGAGCTGGGAGGTGATGATGCCGGCGTCGGCTGCGCGGCCTGGAATGAAGATCGCATCGAAACCCGGTGTGTAGAAAATTTTCTTGTCCAGCTTTGTCAATTTCCCGGTCAGTTTCGTTTGATCGAGCGGCACGGATAAGCCATATCGCTTGAGGTCCTCTGCCTTCATGCGTTTGAGTTGCGCGCTCACGTCGGCTTCACCCTCTTTATACGACTCAACGGCGATCACTTCCCCTTCATGTTGGCGCACTTCCTGGGCAAAGAGCCGGGCCAACTCGCGGCCATAGGTGGTGTCGGGGTGCAGGATGCAGAATCGGCGAAAGCCTTGCTCCTTGATGGCATAGGACGCGATTCGTTTGGCTTGCAGTTGATAGGTGAGCGCCGTGCTGAACACATAGTTGCCAAGTCGTCTGACGTTGGGGAAGGTCGCCGCGGGCGTAATCAACGGGATGTGAGCCCGTTCGGCGAGTTCAGCCATGACCGGCAGATTTTTCGAGAGGAGGGGACCGATCACGGCGAGAGGGCGATCGTTGTTCAGCAGCTCGGAAAAATCGTCTAAAAACGAGGCGTAATCCGATTCCAAATCTTTGACGATAAGACCGACCGACGCGCTCCCTGTCCGGTCTCTATTGGCTTCAACCGCCAGCTGAATTCCGCTGAGCACTTCACCGGCAAAGGGGGCGAGTTTTCCTGAAAGCGGCAGAACCGCGGCGATGAAAAACTGGTTGGATTTGAGTTTAGCTTGGAGGGAGGTGAGGAGTTCCGAGGTTTTCTCTGACTGTGGGTGGGTCGGGAAATTCATGAGAAATTGCTGGATCTGCCGGATAGCCTGGTGTTCTTCTCCTCGGGCGACGTAGAGGTCGATGAGTCGGAGGGACGCGAGATCGCCGGGAAAACTGCGCGGAAAGGTGTCTCGGATTTGATCGAGGGCTTTTTTGTCGGACGTTTCGCTGGCCAGATCGCGAATGCGGGTTCGCACGTCTTCCGCTTGGTCGTCGGTTCCCAAGGCCACTTCATCGAGCCACGCCTGTATGGCGCGGGTCGCGTCCTTTTTTTGCGCGTAGAAATCGCCGCTCAGCCGCAGGGCTTCTCGTTTCGTGCTGTCATCTTTGGAAAGATTGCGCAGGCCCGTCAATATCGGCAAGGCCAGATCGAGGTTCCCCATTGCTGCGTGGACTCGGGCCTGCATCAACTTGCCTCGCTCTGTCACCTCTGAGTCGGGGAACTCAGTCTGCAGTTGCTGCAAGTATTTTAAGGCGTCCATATATTGCTTTGCGTTGTGCAGGGCTGCTCCGAGAAGTAGATAGGTGTCGTCGAGCAGCTCTGACTTCGGGGAGGTGGCCAGAAAACGACGGAGTGTGGTGATGGCTTCTTCCGCCTGGCCTGCGTCGATCAGGCGTTTCGCCTGCTTCAGCGTGGGATGGCTCGCAGGGCTGGCGGATACTGTTTCTGCATAGACGGGCGAATTGAACTCGAACGCAGTGATCGGCCCAAGGATGCCCCAGACAAGGATAAGGGACAGGCACCAGCGTGCAGAAAGGGTGCGCGTGCGATGTGAGAACAAAGATATCAACAGGCGGGCCATGAGCTCCTGAAGGTCTGACGACTATGTCAGTTGCATGTGACTACTATCGGAAATCCTGTCGGGGTGTCAAGGTAAACCCCGATAGCCTTCGTTGTGTTCACCCAAGCGTTTGGCTATCATCGCACAGATGATGCTGGATCCGCTGGCTGAGCGATATTTGAGCCATCTCCGGGTGGAGGGTGGTCTTTCCGTCAACACGGTTGAAGCCTACCGCCGCGACTTGAGTAAATTCCACTCCTACTTGCATCGAACCGGTGTTGCGCCGATCGGGGCTTTATCGCAGAAGACGTTGACGGGATTTCTTCGCTCCTTGCACGATGCGCGGCTGTCTCGAGCCTCTTCTGTACGCTGCCTCTCGGCTATTCGCGGATGGCTCCGTTTTTTGACGCGGGAACGGATGATCGAGGTGAATCCAACTGTCGGTCTGGCGCCGATATCGCGCGGCGTTCGACTGCCGAAAACATTATCGCAGCACGACGTCACATCATTACTGGATCTGGCGCCAGTCGCAACACCAGAAGATTTGCGCGATCGTGCGATGGTGGAGTTGCTCTATGCGACAGGGCTTCGCGTATCGGAATTGGTGATGGCCGAAATTGCGCAGGCTAATCTTGATGTCGGGTACCTCCGGGTTACGGGTAAGGGCGCGAAGCAGCGGCTTGTGCCGATGGGCGAGGGGGCCAGGCAGTTGCTGCAGCAGTATGTGGAAGAGGTGCGGCCACGGCTCCTCAAAAAGCGGGCTTCACGGTATCTGTTCGTATCGAGGCGGGGCGGGCCGTTGACGCGGCAAGCCTTTTGGAAGTTGCTGCAACTCCGTGCACGGCGAGCAGGAATGACACGGGTCATTTCGCCTCACATGCTCCGGCATTCGTTTGCGACGCATCTGCTCGAAGGCGGCGCGGATCTTCGATCTGTTCAGGTGATGCTCGGACATGCGAATATCGCGACGACGCAGATCTATACACATATTGAACGGGGACGTCTCAAGCGGGTGCATGATAAATACTTTCCCCGAGTGGGCCTGCGCCGGAAGCAAAAAACATAGCCCATGAGGACGCGCGACTCATTTTGATCGAAATGCCCAAGGGTCCGAAAACGGCAAGAAGCGCGCGATTCGATTGACAAGGGCAGGTGGACTTGGTAGCATCCGCCCACGTTGCTAAGGAAATCGGGCGGATAGCTCAGTTGGGAGAGCGCTGCCCTTACAAGGCAGAGGTCACAGGTTCGATCCCTGTTCCGCCTACCAGGACCAAAGCTGGTTCACTGGGAGCAGAACGGACCGTTGAACGAAAATGATGAAATTGTAGACGGGACCAACCGCTAGATATAGTCTAGTCATTCACATCTTCCGCTATAAATTGTGCTCGAGGGGCCGTCGTTCAGCTGGTTAGGACGCCAGATTGTCAATCTGGAGGTCGCGGGTTCAAATCCCGTCGGCCCCGCCAATTTCTCCTGAGTTTGCTAAACTCTGTAAGCAGAACTGTGATTGCTTCCTTGCAGGGCGCAGAAAAATTATTGTGGCACAGTGGAAATTCAACGGGTTGCACTTCTAGGACAAGGGGAGAACCGCGCGCAGGTGCTTCGTAAGGCTGCGCGAATGAGTGCGCGATCTCTGATGTAGGTTGAGGTCAAGGTTAAATTCGTAACCCTCGGAAAGCCCAGGGGACTTTTTCAGCATTCTTCTAGAACCGGGAAAGGTTATCGCCGTATGTTTCAAACAGGTCTAACTGGAGTGCTGGGCTCGCTCGGCTCAGTTTCCAAGATCGTGCTCTTGCTCCTGTTGATATTCTCAGTCATCTCGTGGGCCATTATTTTCTCAAAATGGCGAGTATTTCGGGTGGCAGATCAGGAGGACAAGCGGTTTCTGGCTATCCTCGTGAAAGCACGGGATCTCGGTGAGCTGTATCGGCAAGCTGGACGAATTGAAGGAAGCCCCAGCGCATGTGTATTCGAAGGGGTCATGGAACGTGTGGGGGCTGGGTCAGTCGAGGGGAGGGGTAGTAACGGATCGGGACCGGTTGATCGACATGTGGTGGAGCGCACGGCCTCCCATCTTGCGCAAAGCCAACTCTCACGCCTTGAGAGCTATCTTCCGTTCCTTGCCACAACGGGAAATATTACTCCGTTTATCGGACTGCTTGGGACCGTGATGGGAATCATCGATGCATTTCGTGAGATCGGCACCCAGGGGACTGCCAGTATTTCTGCAGTCGCTCCCGGCGTTGCGGAGGCCCTCATTGCGACAGCAGCAGGTCTGTTCACCGCTATCCCTGCAGTCATTGCCTATAATTACTTCCTGACTCGGATTCGAAACACTGCATTCCGATTGGATTCAGTCACTATTGAAATCTTGGCCTCCCTCTCGACCGCCACCGTATCGAAGACGAAGCCAGTTCCGGTCGGAGTTCAAGGATGAGTCTTGAACTCCGTCATCGCCGGTTTTTAGCGGAAATCAACGTCATCCCTCTCGTCGATGTGGTCCTCGTCCTCTTGATAATTTTCATGGTTACCGCCCCGATGCTCTATCGAGGGATGGACATTAAGTTACCGACTTCTGCCACTAATTCGATTAAGCCGGAAATGCGCACGGTACTCACAATTGAAAAGGATCAGCGTCTGTATCTCGACAAGGATCCTATCGGGGTGGCTCAGTTGGAACAGAAATTGAAATTCTTGAAACGGGATAATCCAGATGTGTCGCTGTATCTCAGGGCCGATCGCGACGTGCCTTACGGCGTGGTGGTGCAAGTTATGGACGGCGTCAAGAAAGCCGGGATTGAAAAGATCGGGATGGTCACGGAACCGGTCGGTCCAGAACGCGTGGGGGCGTTAGAATCTCCTCGTCTCCCGCCGCGGAAAAGCTGATGCAACGTGCGTGAGGGGGCGGGATTGTTATGGTATCCCAGGCGTCGGGCCTGTCAGATGCGTGGTTCAATCAGGACGATCGATCCAGGCTGTCGGCTCGGTTCAAACGCACGGTGGTGCTGTCGCTCGTTCTTCATCTAGTCGTCTTGCTCGTGGCGGTCGGGCTTCGGCTTCCGCAGAAGGGTGAACGGCCTTTGACGTCTGTGGAAGTGTCGCTGGTCAGTCTACCGACGCCCGCGAGGCAACCCGAGGATGCGAAACTGGCGCCATTAGTCAAGGCCGTGGTTCCCAGTCCAGCCCCTTCTGCCGCACCTCCAATAGGCGAGAAGAGAAGGGATATATTGCAGGATCTTCAGCTTCCACCGGATGCGCAGAAGTTTGGAGATTTGAGCCCTGCAAAAAAAATGGTAGCTCAGCCCCAACAGGCGGCGAAGATGCTCAATATCCCATCAGTCCCGGATGCGGGGCAAGACCCGGTTGCAAAGACTCCGCAGCGGTCGACGGTAAGTGAGGATCTGAATCGTGAGCTAGAAGAAGAGCTGAAAAAGATCAAACAGATTCGGCCTGCGGCCAAACTGGATATCCCGAAAGAGGTGAAGCCGGGCGAGATGTCGGTTAAGCCGGTGCCTCAACAAGAGGTGAAGGCTCAGGCGGTAAAGATTCTTGATACGAAGCTGAAGATTTCTGGTGCAGATGGGTCCAGCCCCTACTGGGCTCGTGTGCAGTCGATTATTAGTAAACAGTGGGCGCCTCCCCCGGTCGGCACGTCGGGACAGACCTACACGGTCATCGTCGAGTTTCGGCTTCAGAGGGATGGGATGATTAAAAATGTGGTTGTTAAGCAGACATCTGGCGATTTCTATATTGATGCAGCAGGACAGCGCGCCGTGCGTGACTCAGGAGTCCTGCCAGTGTTTCCTCCAGATATGGCAGACAGCTATAAAGATATAGAAATGGTCTTTCGAGTTGGAGAATCGGCAGGGTGACACGGGTGAAACTAATCAGTGCCTGGTTCGGAGGAGCCCTGCTGTTGGCGGGAGCTGTCGGCATTCTGGAATCCGGGGCGGCGGATGTATTCCTCGAAGCCACCCGCCCCGACTTCCAAAAGATTTCCCTGGGTGTTGCGGAGATAGCAAACACGGGAGGCTCCGATTGGTTGGCGGGGAGGATCGAAGAAGTCCTCAAACATGATGTGAGACGGTCCCTGGTCTTTGATTTGGTGGATTTGCCCGGTCTCGGTATTCAAATGGCAGATGTTCGCAATGGGAAGGGGGCTGGCTCTAAGGCTGTATTTAAACAGGCGGCTGAGAAGGGTGTCTCAGTCTTGGTCTGGGGAACCGCAACCTGGAAAGCGGTGGGTGATCAATCCGACGTGAATATGGAAGGCTTCGTCTATGATAGCGGAAGCGATGAAGTCGTAGGGGGAAAGCGCTACGCGGGATCGCCCTCGGTTGTGCGGCAAATGGCGCACCGCTTTGCCGACGAACTGGTGTTTCGTTACACGGGCGAGCCGGGCATTGCGCGAACGAAGATCGCCTATGTGGCTCAACAGGGAACTGCCCGCGAGTTGTTCGTGATGGATTATGATGGCTACGATACGCGCCAACTCACTGCCGATGGGTTTCTGAACCTCATGCCGCAATGGTCTCCGGATCGACGATTCCTGATCTTCACCGCCTATCGCAATCGCAATGCACAGGATATCGACATGATTGAGTTGGCGACGGGCAAGCGATGGACGGTGATTTCTTTTGGAGGGCTGAATATCACTCCGGCACTGTCTCCTGATGGAAACTTCCTGGCATTTGCCTCCAGTTATGAAGGCAATTCCGAACTCTATCGGTTGGATACAAGGACGAAAGCCATCCAGCGCTTGACGGTAAATCCGTCCGGCGACTTTTCTCCTTCCTGGTCTCCGAACGGGAGAGAGCTGGTATTTGTGTCGGATCGGGGTGGCGGACCGCAACTGTTCTTGATGAGTTCAGACGGATCAAACGTGCGCCGCCTGACATTTGAAGGAGATTACAACGCGGCGCCAGTGTGGTCGCCGCGCGGGAACTGGATCGCCTATGTATGCCGGACACATAGAGAGTACAAGCTCTGTATCATCTCGCCGGACGGACAGAAGCGAATGCAGTTGACAACAGGCCCAGGTGTCGACGATTCGCCATCCTGGTCGCCGGATGGCCGGCATCTGGCGTTCAGTTCGACAGCCGATGGAAAGAGCCACATCTATATGATCGATGCCGATGGGAAGGGCAGAGAACGGCTTACCTTCCAGGGGACGCACAACAGTGCGCCTTCCTGGTCTCCAGCATCGTGACAATGACATGTTTCGTGCCCGATTATGAAGGCAAGTAAATGATCAAGATGGCTAACCTAGGGAAAGGAGAAAGATGTATGAATAGGACGCTCTGGACATGTGGCTCGGTGCTGGTGATGGGCATAGCATTGATTAGTATGCCTGGCTGCTCAAAGAAATCCGTACAATCCGGCGGAGACTCCCAGTCCACTCAAGGGATGGCGAAGGGAGGCGCAGATGGTTCCAAGTCCGGTGTCGGCAGCTTCCCGGACACCGGCGTTCAGCCGGGTGGTGGCGGGCTTCGGGGCCTCGACAAGAACCCTTCGGAAGAGCGTTTGGGCAGTGGTACGATGCTGGCCAAGGAGGACCCCTCTGGCAGTGCCGGGCGACAAATGGACGAGATCAGCAGGGCCGAGCAGGCCGCTTCAGCTGCAGCAGGTCTGCGAGATGTGTTTTTTGGCTACGATAGCTGGGTGATTTCCGAGGAAGGGCGTCAATCGTTAAGTCACGATGCGGAGTGGATGAAGTCCAATCCGAATGCGCTGATCAAGGTCGAAGGGCATTGCGATGAGCGCGGAACCGTCGCCTACAACTTTGTACTCGGGGAAAAACGGGCGAAAGCCGCCCGGAACTATCTGGTCGAACTCGGTGTTGCTGCCAATCGCCTGTCCGTGGTGTCGTATGGGAAAGAGCGACCGTCCTGCAATGAGCATGGGGAGTCGTGCTATCAGCAGAATAGGCGAGGCCGCATTTTGATAAAGTCCGGAAAGTAGGCGGCGTATTTCTATCACGTCGGGTGCGATGTTGTAGTCCGTAAAGAGAGCGCCGGGGATTCCTTTGTTGCCCTTCACCAAAGAGCATGTAGCTTGCGGTGGGGAGCTGCATCATACTGTAGGTGCAAAAATGTGGAACGGTTCGAATACAAATGGAACTTGGGCGACGATCTGTGTAGTCTATGTTGTGTTGTCGACAGGCTGTGTCGCCCAACAGTCTGATCTCAAACAGACAGAAAAGAATCTTCAGCAGCGGATCAAGCAGTCGAGCGACGAGTCGGCGCAGACTCGCGCGCGCCAGAGCCAGGAGATTTCAGTGCTTCGGGAACAGGAGTTGCCCCAGCTGCGCGGCGAGTTGGAGCGGGCGTTGCATCAAGCTCAGGAGCTTCAGGCCAAGCAGGAAGATTTCAAGCAGCGCTCTCTGCAGCTTGAGCAACAGACCAAACGGCTCGAACAGTTGGCCGGCAAGCTGGAGGTGGAAGGCACAACTCGTTACAGTCAGGTACGCGAAAGCCTCAATGCGCAAGATGTCAAAAACAAGCAAGATCGCGATCAGCTCCGTATTGATGTGAACGCTCGTCTTGACGACGTGAGCCGGCAGATGGAAACGATCCGAAGGGAGATCATCGAGGTCGTGCATAAGACGAACAGCGGACTTGCTAAAAGCCTCGACACACGTCTGGATGAGCAGCATAAGGCGCTAGCGGATAACCAGGCGCGGGCCGAACAGTTGTCGGCAAAATTCACACAATTCAGTCAGTCCCTCACGGCATTCAGAGAGTCACTAACCGGATTGAGCGAAAAGGTGAGTCAGGGGGAGCAGGAGAGCAAAGCAGTGACAAGTCACTTGGGCGAAGTCGGTACGAGTGTCACCTCTATTGCGCAGAAGCTCGCTGCCCGCCTCAATGAGCAGGACCATCGTCTGGATGCTCTCTCCAAAGCCGTTGATCGAGTCACGCAGGACGCTCATCTACGAGGGGGAACCAAGGGAGCGACACGTCAGTCAACCACGAAGCCGGCCCAGCGATCGACAGTGGCGCCTGTGTCTGAGACCGAAAGGGCTGAGAGGTGAAGGTTTTAACTGTGATGCACAAGAACATGGGCTCAAGGGGGTTGGCCATTCTCATGGCTGGGGCGATGGTGTGGATCGCCGGTTGTGCCAACCATGCGGATTTTGTGGAAGTGCGTGATCACTTGTCGACGGTCGCGAAGTCTCAGGATCAAGATCAAAAGCGGCTGGATGCGTTGCAACGGCGCTTGGAGTCGCTGGAGCGGATGAAGGATACTGAATCTGCCAGACAGAAAATCGATCCAAGGCTTGATCCAAAGCTCGATGAACTATCTGCGCGGATCCAAAAGTTAGAGAGCCGGTTAGCCAAATCCGACGAAATAATGGGTGTTCCGGTTGTGCCCAAGGTAGAGCCATCTCAAGTCGATCCCACTCGTTCTTCTAAACCACAGAAGCTCGGTTCCCCCGCAGATGCGCCGCCGGCAATGCCAGGTGTTCCCATGATTACCCCGACGTCGGCGTTCAATCTGGCGTACAATGACTACCTCAATGGAAAATACGATCTTGCCGTGGCGGGTTTTCAGCGATTTGTGAAGGACTTTCCCGGGACGTCGCTGACGCCGAATGCCTACTACTGGTTAGGCGAGTCTTCTTACCAGCAGAAAGATTATGTACGCGCGGTACAATCATTCGAGTATCTTTCGACGGAGTATCCGGGAAACGAGAAGGTGCCGGCGGCGCTTTTTAAATCGGGGCTCGCGGCGGGAGAAACCGGAGATCTCGCCAAATCGAAGAAGAACCTCAAACGGGTCATCGAAGAATTCCCAACGTCGGACGAAGCGAAGTTGGCTAAGAATAAGCTGGCTGATATTCGATGATCGCACGGCCATCGAGACGGCTCGTGGTGGCTCCCTTGTTTTTGACATTCCCTGGAGTCTAGTTTCATGCCCGCCGCCAGTTGCTCCGCCAAGATCCATGTCCTTCCGGATGACGTAGTCAGCCGCATCGCAGCCGGCGAAGTCATTGAGCGCCCTGCCGCCGTCGTCAAAGAGTTGCTGGAAAACAGTCTCGATGCGGGGGGCTTGCATATCACGGTCGATGTGAAGGACGGTGGGCTGGCCCTCATTCGAGTCACGGACGATGGCGAGGGAATCAGCCGAGCCGACCTTCCTCG
>CAMDRK010000072.1 GCA_945906715.1 Nitrospira lenta | reverse complement strand
TGACGAGCCGGCTCCATTGAGGACGAGCTGCGCTTGGGCACTTTCCGCCGCCAGCGCAAGCCCTGCCGCGCCCACGAGGGCTATGGCTACTTTCGACATGGTTTTCATAATGTTCTCCTTGAAATGATGGATAATCTCATCTGTCTTGTTGATTTCGATAATACGAACTATGCCGCCTCAGGCCGTGTGCCCGACATCTTGCGACGAGCCAAGCCTACGAGTCCGATCACACCAGTCGCAAAGAGCACCACCGCTGCTGGCACCGGCACTGCGCTCACCACGAAGTGACCGTTCGCCTGACTCAAAAAAGCCGACCCGACCGTGGTAATGGTCTTGACGCCCGAACCATTTGGTTGGACTTGCAGTAAATTGAGGACGGTATCGATGTCCACCGATCCCCTGCGCGCTGCAGGAATAGACCCGCCGAGGCTATCGTTTCCCGAACCATTCAAGTTCGGGGTAAAGGCTAAAGCATCGGTCGCCAAATAGAGAGTCCTCGTCGGATCTGCTGCTACGCCCAACGGCCCCCTCCAGTTCGACAGCGCGCCTTCGTAGGTGGCAGGACTGGTCAGGTTGAGGTTCGACCCGACCCATTGGGCCGCGGTGGAGGCACTCCCGAAGAACATCGAGGTCGGACTGTTGTTCCCTACAATGGTGTACTCGATCGTGTTGCCCCCGGGGCCCCCGCCCACTCCATTCGGCGTGAGCTGGCTGATGACGCTCGACAGGTCGAGGTCAATGCCGTTCGTGAGCAAGCTCGAGAACGAACCCAGGTTCTTGACATATTCCGTAGCATTGCCGTAGAGGACAAGCACTGCATCGCCCGGTGCAAACGTCACGGCATGCGCCTGTTGGGGGACTCCACCGAGTCCGGCCACGGCCAATATGCCTGCGGCCAAGATAGCTTTGAATGCTGATTTCCGTAATCTCATTACAAACCTCCCTGTTGAATATTACTGTTCACTCACTTCCGTTCCGACTATCCGCTGCATTTAGATTCCAACCTTTCGCGCAACTCTTCTTCTTTTGCAACCGGCACTTGCCAGCATCCACCTCCTTCCGTTTGATACAGCTTCCTTCTACATGAGTCTCTGTTACAGATTGGTCAGCGAAGGGTTCATGACCCGTAAATCTTTCGTTAAGAGATCCACACCGCAACCGTGCTTCCCACCATCCTCCGACGCCGCCATCCGGCTCCACCGGATCGGGCGACAACTCATCGCGAGCGCAACCTACCCGCTACGCATTACAAGGCGATCAGGGAGACGTGGGTACGCCGTAAACTCTTTGAGAGGGTTTGGTAAACAAGCGCAGCGGCCTGCAGGTTGGAGGATCTGGTCTATCTGGTTGGTCTGGTCTATTCGGTCTATCTGGTCTGTTTAGTCTGTCTTGATTGATTGGTTGAATTAGGCAAACGAGATAGACCAGACAGACCAGACAGACCTAACAACAGTCTTCCTAGGCTGGAGGGCAGGGACAAGGGGTAGAGATCCCGGCAGGATGCTCAAAAAGCTCGTCAGCAAGGCCGCAGGCGAATCGAAACCGGAGGCGTACCCTCAGGGGTACGTTGAGGATTTCGATGAACCGAGAACGAAGCTGGCGGGCTTTTTCAGCATCCTGCTAAGCAGGAGGGAAGAACTTGACGATCACAGTCCGATCCATGCCCTCAGGGGGAGGCCGGACTTGGGCAAGTTTCGACAGGGCGTCGAGAGCGGATTGGTCGAAGAGCAGACTCCCGGACGAATTGAGCAAGCGGAACTGCAACACGCGCCCTTGCTCATCGAGCAACAGTTCGCACATCACCGCATATTCCAGATCGTCGGAGAGAGTCGGCGGTTGCTGATACTTCTCTTGAATCGAGGCGGTCAGAATATCCGTGTAGCCGGCAAACTTGCCGCGGCTCTTCCCGATCGCGAAGGGGTTGGCATCCATTTGCGGCGGGCCAGCCGGCGCATCGGCCGCTTTCTGCTGCGGAGGCGCCTCTGCTTGTGGAGGCGGCGGAGGAGGCGCTTCCTGAGGCTTCGGTTCAGGTTTCGGCGGTTCCGGCTCCGGTTCCGGCTCTTTTTCAGGCGGTGGAGGCGGCTCTTCCTTCTTAAACGCGTTGAGCTTGTAGACCTTGATGAGGTCTTGGCCCCATTCAGTCTGCGAGACCCAATAGAGCCCGCCGCCGATCCCAAGATGGATCACCCCGACGATCAACAGCGTCGTCCCGAGCTTACTCTTCTTCTTTTCAAAGCCCTTGTAGCCCATTCTTGAAGCCCAGTGCTGAGTGCTGAGTTATGAGTGCTGAGTATTTCTCGGACTAGATTTTCGACATTCGATTCACGAACCGTAACCATCGGGAATCAGCTTCATCGATCAGTTCTGATCTATGACGAGATATACTTTATGAATTCACGCAGGATGTTCAAACTGGCCGTCCTGCAAGGCCGCAGCGAGCGAGACCCTGAGGCGTACCCTTGCGGTACGTTGAAGGGTTGAGCGATGCGAGAACGAAGCAGGCGGGCAGTTTCAACATCCCGTCAAGGCTCATTGATTGGTTTCGTGGCTATAGCCAACTCTTCAATCGGAATCCGCTGAAGAATGTCCAACACCGCCACGACATGCTTGTACTCCACGCCGGAGTCGCCGCGGAGCACGAGCGGCAGCTTGCCGCCCTTGGCGGCTTTCAAATCGCGAATCAGTTTTTCCAACTCGCCAAGCTTAATCTTTTCCTCATCCATATAGACATCGCCGTTCTTCTTCACGGATATCGTCGGCGTCGTGGTTTCCATTTCCGTTTCGTGCGGCGTGGACTCCGGCAATTTGAGCTCAATCCCCTGCACCGCCGCCGTCGTCGTGATAATGAAGATCACGAGCAATACCCATGCGAGATCGAGCAACGGGGTCATGTTGATATCCGACACCGCAGCGTGACCCTTTTTTGAAAAACGTCTCATCTTATCCCCCAGTAAAGTTCTGAGTTCTAAGTTCTGGGTTCTGAGTTCTGGGGATCCTTTTAACTCAGAACTTCCAACTCAAAACTCAGCACTCAAAACTCAGAACTCAGCACTCAGAACTCAAAACTTCCCCATGTTCTAGTGTCCTGTCGCCGCACTGGACGGTTCAGACTCTTGGCGGTGCCCGCCCGGCCGGTAATCTTCAGGATCTTCCTGCGCGGACGCAGCGCCGTTCTTCTCTTTGAGGTACTCCGTGATGAACACGGTTTCGAGATGGGCCGCAAAGTTATCGAGTTCCATCGTCAGCGTTTTTGTCTTGGTTACCAAAAAGTTGTAGCAAAAGAGCGAGGGGATCGCGACCATGAGGCCCGCGACCGTCGCGATGAGCGCCGAGGCGACGCCAGGCGCCATGGTCGCGAGGGTGGCCGACTGGGCCTTGCCGATACCGGCGAACGTGTCCATGACTCCCCAGACTGTTCCGAGCAAGCCGATAAAGGGGCCGCCGCTGATCGCCGTCGCCAGCACGATCATCCCCGATTCCAGCCCCACCGCCGCCTCACCGAGAACTCGTTCCAGCGCGATCCTCACAGCACTGATGCCGTGATTCGGGATCTTGTCGGTCCCATACTTTTCTTGTTGTACTTTTAATTCCTCACAGCCTCCAAAATAGAGCTCGTACATGGGGGAGCCCTGGAGCTGTTTGATCGGCCCCTTACTAAAGATCACCAGCGGGCTTTTCGCCTTAGAATAGAGATCAAGAAAGGTTCCGTTCCGCTGCTTGGCCTTCGCCAGTTGGCGAAACTTGTTGATGATCACCGTCCAGCTCACGAGCGAAAACACCAGCAACACCCCGATGGTGATCTTGCCCTCCAGCGTTGCATGACTCAACGCAAACGCCACTCCACCCGAACTCATATCCATTCGCGGAACTCCTTCCTTGGCTTAACTAGCCGGCTTAACTGGCCGGTTTCACTTCCGGTTTGACATCGACCTGGATCACAACCCCATGCTTTACATGGACTGATTTTGCCAATTGGCTCTTCCCGTCTTTTTCATCAGCCTTCTTCGACGCTACCTGTTTGGTTTGCTTGTTCTGACTGGTCGACTCGGCGGCAGCTTCCTGGACGGAATCAGAAGACTTGGCCGAGGTGCTGACCGCCGCCGTGGTGGCGGAGGCAGAGGCGCTCGCTGAACTTCCGGACACGGGAGTGACAGGCGGTGAGACAGCCCCTGAACCGGTTCCGACGATGATCGTCGGACCACTGACGTTCACGGATGGAGGAATGATCACATTGCCGACGATTGCGCCGCCCTGGAAATCAATCGCCGGTGCGAACAATTGGCAGGTGCGGCACTGAATCCCGGCGGATGGGATAATGATGCTGCCGGTCTCGGATGCTAACGTCACGTCGCCCAACTTTAGCTGATTGATATAGGGCTTCAAGACAGTCTCGTTGAAGATCGGCTGGCGCTGGGCCTGCAGTTCATTCGCCTTCGCAAGAAGCGCCTGGGCCGATGCCTGACGGCCGAAAAACGTTTCTCGTGACGCCTGATTCTTCAAGGCCGTGATCTCCGGATCGTTGAATTCGATAAACTTGAGGGGCCTGGGATCGTCCGGATGGAAGGTCGAAATGCCGCTGGCCGGCACCCTAATTGTCAAAAGAACGTCCACGCCCCCGATCGTTTGCGTAATCACTTGGTTCACTGCTTCATCCCGGGAACCGCTACCTGCGTTGATATTACCGTTCGTCGAGGTGAGGTTGATGTCTCCCCCTTGAAAGGTTGAAATTCGAGACTTCTCGACATTGATATCGCCTTTGGCCAAGACATCGATGCCTCCACCACCCAGCGTCGTAATGCCGAGCGGTGCTCCTTTAATATCGGGGTTGGATGAAACATTAGAACCGACAGCCACCGATCCCGGCAACGACTGCACCTTTGCCACTTGACTGGCCGAAGCCAGCAGCACCGACCCATCCGCTGCCACCAGCACCAATTTTCCATCGACTAGAACCGGATCGAATCCCGTCAAGGTTTTGGCTGCATTGAGCGGAGCTTCCGCACGCAGAACCTGGTATGACTGCCCGTCTTTGGTGAGCAGTTTGCCTCCCTGCTCGGCAACGCTCAGATGGATTGTCACGGGATTCACGGTATCGGATAGGGTTTGCGCCCCATCCAATATTACTGTTTTGTTCTTGAACTCCAGGGTCTTGCCGTTGACCTGAATCACGGAATGACCTTGCGCATCTTGAACAATCGTGCCGACCAGGGCCACCGGCTTACCGTTGTCGATAACCACATTACCGTTACCGTCCAGGATTTGATTGGTCCCAGTCCCATGGATCGAGATGGAGGCCCCGTTGTAGGAGGCGATCCGCGAGGAATCCATCTTGATCGATCCACCGACCGATAGGTCGAGAAAGCCGCCCTTGTTCACATCGGCGCTCGGATCCGGCAGAAAGCGGAAGTTGATCCCAGTGCTGGTCGCAAGATCCAACAACCCTCCGACGACAACCCTGGCCGTTCCTGTTCCGTTGAACGTCAAATCGCTTGCGGCACTTGCCCCCAACGATCCCGCTGTCCTCATATTCAGGTTGCGCCCGGCATGCACTTTTGCCTCGACTCCTTCAGGCACTCCGATCTTGGCGGTGACCGCCTCAATATCGTTGGCTGCATCGATGGTCACGTGCTTGCGGAATGGGACGCTTTGCAGGTTCAAGGTGAGCGTCTTAATGTCGCCGGACCTTGCCTCAAAGACCACATCTTGAGCGTCGTGCAGCGCCACGTTCGTTGCCGTCTTCGCAATGTTCTGGATGAACTGCCCCGCGATGAACGGTCGATTGGTGAACAATTGCGGATCCGCCTGGAGCAAGGTAATGGCCGGAGGATTCGTCAAGATTGTAACGGTCTTGCCGCCATTGCCTGGCGGCTTGGCAATACCATTGAACGATTGCAGGTCCTTTGTCGAGACGAAGGGGGCCAGCGCCGGATCCTTCACCGCCTCCTTCAAGTTTACAAGCTGCCAATGTCCACCCGGCACGTTCTTGAAGCCGACAAAGATATAGTCGTAATTGGTATCAGGGATCGTGTCCTGCTTCTGGAGGCCGATAAGGTCTTTTCCGGCTGAGAACTTGATCGCTCCCGTCGCCGAGGGCCAGAACGTGAGGCTCTCTTCTCCAACAAAGATGCTGCCGGTCGTGGTCGTCGCTTCGAATGACGCGGGGTAGATCACACTCGCAGCCCGCACTCCCCCCGATGTTCCGAATTGCCGGGGGTTTAGAAAAATGTCCTGGGCTGCCTTGAGGACGACTTTGTTGGAAGGATCGACTGTCAGCGTCCGTTGTTGAACGGTATCCAGCACGCCCTTATCTTGAACCCTTCCGAGGTAGATGCTTCCTGTTTGAGCCGTGAGGTTGATCCTGCCCTTGCTGAGTGTGAGGTTCGCGTATTCATCGGGAGCCCCGGCCGTCGAACCCTTGGTTGGCCCTCCGATGTTGCGCCCAGCAGTCACGTTTGCGGTGCCGTTCGTGAGGACGAATCCCGGGCCCACGAGATTGCCCTGCACCAAGCCGCCTCTGAAATCATTGCCCGCATTAATCGTGAGGTTCCCCGGTCCATCCAATCGGATACCGCCAAAGATGTTCGGGTTAATCAACCCGAACAATATGCTGTTCGAGATGTCGGCGCTCGGACTGACGACATCATGTCCTGCCGTCAAGGTGATATCGCCGCCGGCAGTTGAGGTCTTCAGAATAGAGAGGCTCCCCAAGCCATCGACGAGGCTGATATTCCCGGTCGGCGCAGCAGCCGTGAACGTCAAATTACCGCCGAACCCCGTAACCAGCGCTGAATTTTTGAAGAGCACATCGCCTGTCGTGGCTGTGCCGACATAGTCCCACTTGGTGTTCGAGTTGTTGTTGGTCAGCCGCGCGTTGTCGAAGATCAAATTGGCGCCGGCCAGGAAATTCAACGTGCCAGGTGTGCCGGAGTTGGTCCACCCGGCCCCGAGATCGTACTGCCCGGTCACAACCAGATCGCTACCGTCAGGTGATTGAAACGTGACCTCCGACGCGCCGCTATTTTCGAAGCTCGCGAAGTCGGACGGCCCCACCGTTGAGACGATCGGATCGATCAGGAATCGCCCGCCCCTGAAACCGCTGAACGCCCGACCGAGAAACTGGCCGCCTAATCTCACGTTCGCGCCGCTGACTTCCGCAAAACCTCCGTGCCCTCCCATCTTGCCTCCGGAAACGTCTACCAGGGCGCCCTTCTTGAACGTGGCTGTGCCGCTCTTCAAGTCGGCAATCGCGCGGATGGTGCCCCCACTTGAGACGCCATTGCTGTCTCCTCGCGCTAGCGTGCGGCTTCCGTCCTGCAATGTGACCGCTTCACTGGCGAGCAGTTCGATTTTTCCATTGCGCTCGCGCAGGCTGTCGGCCCGGATCAAGCCTGCTTGATTCACCACGCGACCGGCCATTGTGATATTGCCGCCGTCGGCAATCAAATCTTTGAAATTCACTGCTTGACCTAGGGGGTTGGAAAGTTCGGCGAGAAACCCTCGCCCATCCGGCCGATTAGAAAGATAGGCTTTCGCGCCGGCGGCCAGCACGATATTCCCTCCGGGACTCGTAATCACTCCGCTGTTTTCGACGTTGGGCGCGAGTAGATATACGCCATTGTGTAATGCGTTGATGACGCCCATGTTTTTCACGGGGCCTTCAATGCCTGTTCCTTGGAACAAATAATGGCCGGCGAGAAAATTCGCGCTCGACAGATTCAGGGACGACGCAATCAGCCCTCCGACATTGACTTGCGCATTCGGACCGAACATGACGCCGTTCTGGTTGAGGAGGATGACGGTCCCGTTCGCCTGTAACGATCCGAAAATCTGGCTGGGATTCTGATCGAAGATGCGATTGAGCGCAATCGCCTGGACATTCGGCTGAATGAACTGCGTCACTTCGTTCGGCGCGATATTGAACTGCTGCCAGTTGATGATGGCATGCTGAGAGGCCTGCGCAATCGTAACGTGTGACGTACCGAGGCCCGACACCGTTGCCTGGCCTCCGACCACGTCTGCCCCGGACGGATTGGCCAAGACGACTGGTACGACAACCAGTTGCGCGAGATACGCGAACAGGATTACACCGGAAACAATCCGTTTGCGTGCCATGTTGTTGCCTTCCATGCTTATCAAAACGTCAGACCGACCGAGAAATGCACGAACGTGTCGCCTTGCTGCGTGTTCGCGGTGTCCCGTAGCGCGAATCCCTGATCGATGATGAGCTGGCCTACATCTTTGGGAAACTTCACACGAATCCCGGCCCCCACTCCTTCAAGCCGGAACTTCGACGTCTGCCCCGGCTGCGCCTGCTGCACCCAAAGCTGGGCTGCATCGTAGAAGGTCGCGAACTTCACTCTGATGGTGTAATCGGCACTGCGGCGGCGCTGCCAGATACGATCGATCGGGATGGAAATGAGCTCCGGGGTCGTCAGTTCCGCTCGTCCGCGGACGGCATTGTCGCCGATCGCTTCGTACTGGAGGTAGCCTCGAACCGTATCGAAGCCTCCGGCAAAATATCCCTCGGCTGGAATCAACGGCTGACTCCCCCATTGACCGTCTGCGTGAAGCGCCAGCGTAAAGTCCCCCGGCAAGGGTTGAACGCGATCAAGTCCGCCCTGCAACACGGCAAATGTTCCCGTCGACCCGTCGCGATTGCCCGGTTTGCCGCTCTGATTGTTTGGATCCCCGGCGAAATCCTGCTTCGAACCGCCGGGAATCATGCCCGCGACATAGCCCTTCGCCAACAGCGACAGTTTCGTCAGGCCCCATCGGTCCGGATAGAAGCCGGCATAGGCCACTGAAGCCGGAGTATAGGCGACCGGACTCTTCACCACCGCGGTCGCGCCGTCGGGAAATGTGGCGCTCGTTTGCTCCAGTCGTTTGTAGTCGACCCCGATCGACAGTTGATGCGTATTTTCTCCTCCGGGAAACAGGGGAAGCACATAACGAAACCCTGAGACGATCGCGTTACCGGCGACCGCGACACTGCTTCCACCTCCGACAGAAATGGCCGATCCTGCTAAAACCGATGTGCTTTGCGATTTTGACGCGTAGACGGCCAGCAGATGATCGGGCCATCTCACCGGATAGACGAAGCTCGCTCCGTAGTTCTGCACTGCTCCCCAATCTGTCGGCGTCTGAACCGTATTCACCGTGAGAACTTCGTCGCCGCCGAAGAGATTGGTATGTTGAATTTCCGCCACCAACCGATTTGGCGGAGTCGTGATCGGGCCCCGGTTATCGGCTTCCAGCTTTCCATGGACCGGCAGACGATCCCTCACTTTGAGTTCGAGATCCACAGTTCCCGGCTCCGTGCCGGGCTTCAGCACCGGCGCCACTTGGAGATCGGGATTTACGTTGATCGCCGCGAGCTCTTTTACAAACTTCGGTTCATAGAGCACTGTTCCCATCTTGATGGAGGGTAGCTTTTCGAGAATGCGGTATTTGCTGTAGTACTGCTGCCCGGACACTTTGATCTCGAGGAGGGAGGCTTCAATCACTTGCAGCGTGACGATCCCCTGCTCGATCGTCTGCTCCGGAAGATTGACCAGAACTGTGGGATAGCCAGCCGCGTGATAGGCCTTCTCCAATTCAAGACGCGCCTGGTCTGCATCCTTGAATTGAAATGCTTTGCCTTTGTATTTGTCGAGGATCGCGTCGATCTTGTCTTGAGCCAGGATCGTATTGCCCTCGACGTTGAATTTCAACAGGGTCATGACGGCGGGCTTCCCCGGCTCCGACCGGACGTCTTGTTTCTGGACAGGACCGTTCGAGCCGGCCCCCGCCTGCTCAATTTGGCCGGCTCCGGCCTCGCTTACACGCCGCTCCTGGTTATCCGTGCGCGGGGAGGACGATTCCTGCAGGCTGCGTGATGGAGAACCGGTCCCTGGAATCTGACGGTTCATCGCTTCTCCCCTTGCTTCCGTTGTCGCCGTGAACATAAAACTGCACACGAGGATCCCGGCTAGGACCTTCCCCAACTGGTACTTCATGCGCCATCGCTTTCCCTAGAACAAAGAAAACCTTGTGCTCTGCTCAGGGAAATTTCCCACACCCAAAAACAGGGAGAAGTCTTCTGCATAGTTCTGCTGTCCGAATGATCGGTTCGCTTTTCAGGGGTTCACTGTTGGCTATGGAAGAGTGATACTGGGAAGACGTTACGGAAATGTTATCGAGATATTTACCGGCTGTTAATTCTCCGAAACACTCGTAATTTAGCGTGCTTTGCCCTTGCCAGAGAGGCCGGCTTGTTGTTAGGAAGAGCCATGCGCTTAGCTTTACCTATTCCCGGCACGAGGAAGCTGATACTCTGTCTGTTCCTGGGTCTCTCGGCTTTCATTACCGCACATATCGTGAACGCCTTTGTCGGGCAAGCGCTGCTCGTGCCGGATATACCTCCTCCACCATTGCCCACTCAGGACGATGCCCTCCAGCATTCTGTGTCTCCTCAGCAGTTGGCACAGGACATGATGACTCGAGGTCTGTTCGCCCTGCCCCTGGAATCATCACAGCCTGCAGGGTCTTCGACAGGCGCTGCAATGGGACCTCCTCTCGATGTGGCCAAGAAGCTGTTGCTGCAGGGCACAGCGCTAGGCATCGGCGATGAGCCGATGGCGATCATTCAGGATCGAACGAATCAGCAACAGAAATTACTGCATCTCCATGACCGTGTTC
>CAMDRK010000071.1 GCA_945906715.1 Nitrospira lenta | reverse complement strand
GGTCCTCCGATATAGAGGGTTTTCGGCTGCGTCGGGTCGAGGAGGATACTGCTCACGAACAAATCGGGGAGCGATAGCCCGATTCGCTCCCATTGTTCCCCGCGCGTCGCGGTACGGAAAAGGCCCTTCGTGGTTCCGGCATAGACGATGTCCGGGTTGACCACATCGAAGACGATCATATTGACCCCCAGCGCCATCGCCCCCATCAGCTCCTGTTCGGGAATCAGGCCGTTGTTGATTTTCTTCCATCCCATTGCCGCGCTGTCGGATCGGTAGACCCCTCCCGTCGTTCCCGCATAGAGCACCCGAGGGTCGCGGGGATGAATGGCAATGGAGACCACGATGTGGACTTCCTTCATCCCGGCCATGCGCTCTTCCCATTCGCGCCCGCCGTCTTTGGTATAAAAGGCGCCGACGGTCGTGGCGGCGTAGATCTGATCGTGGTCAGTCGGATGAAAGACAAATTGATTGATAAAGGAAACGTGTTCCTTGAGTCCGACGTTATGGGGGAGCCAATGTTGCCCGCCATCCGGACTCTTGTAGACGGCGTCGGCCATCGTGCCGGCATAGATTGTGGCCGGGAATTCAGGATCGATCGCGAGCGTCGTCACCCGTCTGGCGCTGAAACTCGGAAACCGCTCCCACAACTGCCCCTCGTCGCGCGACTTATAAACCGCGTCGTTCGTCGCCACGTAGAGAATGTTCGCGTTCGTCGGATGCAGCGCGATCGAGACGATTGCTTCGCTCTCTTTCTGGCAGCCGACACAAAACAGGAGCAGGGCAAACAATGCGAATCGCGTGACGGTTCGAATGAGCATGGGTGGGGGCAGACCTAACCACAGGGGTTGGATGGGAGTCAAGGAGCGGGGTAGGTGTGATGCCGATCCGCATAAGAACCAATGAGACATGCTCCCCTCCGCAACCCATTGAAACGGCAATGATCATGGCGTATGGTTCACGAACCGCAGTGGCGTGGATACGGACAGAAGTTGACGGATCCGGTTCTTATGCAGATCGGCCTAAACATTATTAGGCGATTTTTTTATGATCTCTCGTGTCATCACCAAAGACAAAGACAAGCGAGCGCTAATCAGTCGGCTTTCAGGAGCGCATATGGAATTGGCGTTGTTCTGCGACGATCTCGCGGAAGTACCCCCTCGTGCTAAGGAGCTGCGCGAAGGGGTTGTGGTAATCTCGCCACCGTATGATTTCGACGAACTGGAAAAATCCTGGCACTACGGTAACTGGAACCTGATCTCACCCGTCAAAACAGATTACGAGCCATGTAACACCTTTAAGCTATCGGACTCCGAGATCGTCCAAGCCATGCGGTTGCATGGCTTATCCTTAATCATAGATTCATTTCACGACAACATTGAGTGGAAAGTGCATGAAAACGCCTAACCA
Source organism: Nitrospira lenta (assembly GCA_945906715.1). Classification (GTDB taxonomy): domain Bacteria; phylum Nitrospirota; class Nitrospiria; order Nitrospirales; family Nitrospiraceae; genus Palsa-1315. The sequence continues at coordinate 9,534 of CAMDRK010000071.1, read as the reverse complement.
TGCGCTGCAGCGAGCCCGGCCATCGCGTCCAGGTTGCAATCGGTGCGTCCCATGGCCCGGGTCGCTGAGCGTAGGTCGCTAGGCCGCAATGAACACAATGAAGCGACGCTCGAAATGCATTGGCCCATGAACTACGTCAAGTCCAAACAACGCGTCGCCGACCACGGGGAGGTCTTCACTCCGACGTGGATGGTCGAGGCGATGCTCGACCTCGTCAAGGGAGAGACTGAACGGATCGATTCCCGCTTCCTGGAACCAGCGTGCGGGAGCGGCAACTTCCTCGTCCAGATCCTGCAGCGCAAGCTCGCCGCCGTCGAACTCAAGTTCAGAAAGTCCGACTTTGAAAAGCGGCATTATGCCCTTCTCGCGTTGATGTGCACCTACGGGATTGAGCTCTTGGCGGACAACATTGCCGAGTGCCGCTCGAATATGCTGGAGATCCTTGCCGACTATCTGAATCTCGAGGAGTCGGATAACCAGTATCAGGCCGCTTTCTATGTGCTTTCGCAGAACCTCATCCACGGTGACGCCTTGTCGATGCGCACCAGCGATGGCCAGCCGATCACCTTTGCGGAGTGGGGCTACCTCGGCAAGGGGAAGTTTCAGCGGCGAGATTTTCGCTTGGACATACTCACGCAGGCGTCGGCCTACAGTGCGGAGGGAGACCTCTTTGCCAACCTCGGAAAGCATGAAATCTTCATGCCGACCAAGACCTACCCGCCGATGACGGTGAGCGAGCTGGCTGACGGGTTTATCCACGTGGCACTTGCCCCATCACCTAGGGAGGAGGCATGACGACCGTGGCTGCTTCCGTACCTGTGCTTCGCTGGGCGGCGCAACGCGCGCGCCTCGACGACGGCGACCTGGTGGCGCGTTTCAACAAGTGGCCCTTGTGGCTCAGCGGCGACGCTCAACCCACGCTCAAGCAACTCGAAGACTTCGCGCGCCTCACGCACACCGCCATCGGCTACTTTTTTCTGCCCCAGCCGCCTGCGTTGGCACTGCCGGTGCCGGACTTTCGCATCCTGCGCGACGAGGCGCTCGCCGAACCCAGCAGCGACCTGCTGGACACCCTGTACTTGTGCCAGCAACGGCAGGACTGGTACCGCGACTATGCCCGCATGCACGGCTTGCCGGCCTTGCCATTTGTCGGCAGCGCCAGCCTGCAGGAATCGCCGGAGCTTGTGGCGCAACGCCTGCGCGAGACGCTGAGCCTGTCCACCGAGGCGCGTCGCCAAATGCCCACCTGGACGGATGCGCTGCGCCAGTTGATCGCCAAGGCCGAAGACGCCGGGGTGATGGTGATGGTGAGCTCCGTGGTGGGCAGCAACAGCCACCGCAAGCTGGACGTGGGCGAGTTTCGCGGCTTCGCGTTGGCGGACGGCCTAGCGCCGCTGGTCTTTTTGAACGGCGCAGACAGCAAGGCTGCGCAGATGTTCACGCTGGCGCACGAGCTGGCCCACGTGTGGCTGGGCGCAACAGGCGTGTCGGACACGCAGGCGGGTCAGGTGCCCGAGCAGCTAACCGAGCGCTGGTGCAACCAGGTCGCGGCGGAACTGCTGATGCCCCTGGAGGAGCTACGAGCAGCGCACGAGCGCGACGCGCCGATTCCGGACGAAATCCAGCGGCTGGCGCGAGAGTTCAAGGTCAGCACGCTGGTTGCCTTGCGCCGCCTGTTCGACGCAGGCTTCATGAGCCAGATTGCGCTGTGGCAGCACTACCGGGTGGAACAGGAGCGGCTGCGCACACTGAAGGAACGCAGCAGCAGTGGCGGCGACTTCTATCACAGCCTGGGTGCGCGCGCCAGCAAGCGCTTTGCCCGAGCCATCGTCTCCAGCACGCTGGAGGGCTTGACCTCGTTTCCGGATGCCTTCCGCATGCTGGGCGTGCGCAAGACGGCCACGTTCTACGAAGCGGCGCGTGAGCTGGGGGTTACGGCGTGAGCTATCTGCTGGACGCCAATGTGTTCATGTCCGCGAAGAACCTGCACTACGGTCTGGATTTCTGCCCGGCGTTCTGGGACTGGTTGGTGCACAAGGGCAATACGGGCTCGGTGTTCAGCATCGACAAGGTGGCCGATGAAATCGAGGCCGGTCAGGACGAGTTGTCGGACTGGGCCAGAACCCATGGCCATGCGCTCTTTCGGCGAACGCCGCCGGCACTGGCGCCGCAGTTCACCCAGGTGAGCACCTGGGCCACCGGGCAGCAATACACACCGTCCGCGATCAACACGTTTCTGCAGTCCGCTGACTTCTATCTACTGGCCCATGCACTGGCCGGCAATCAGGTGGTGGTGACCCATGAAGTCCCTTCCACCTCACCTGGGCGCATCAAGATCCCGAATGCTTGCGTGGGCCTGGGCGTGCGGTTCATGACGCCCTACCAGATGCTGCGCATCGAACACGCTCGCTTCGTGTTGGGGACGCACGCATGAGCGAACGGGCCAGTTTCACCTTGCGAGGTCGTAATCCGGATGTCTTGACGTGCATTGCGAACCTCTCGAACGATGAGGTGTTCACGCCGCCTGAGTTCGCCAACAGGATGCTCGACACCCTTGCCGAGGCGTGGACGGCCGACAACAATGGCGCGAACATCTGGGCGGACAGTTCAGTCAGGTTCTTTGACCCCTGCACGAAGTCGGGTGTGTTCCTTCGTGAGATCACCAGCCGCCTCACCAAAGGCCTGGCAGACGAGATCCCGAATCTTGAAGATCGGGTCAATCACATCCTGACCAAGCAGGTATTCGGCATTGGCATCACGTATCTCACCACCTTGCTTGCACGCAGGAGCGTGTACTGCTCGAAACATGCCAAGGGCAAGCACTCCATCGTCAAGGGCTTCGCCAACGACGCGGGCAACATCTGGTTCGAGCGGTTGGAGCACACGTGGGCGGATGGCAAGTGCGCGTACTGCGGCGCGAGCCAGAAGACGCTGGACCGTGGTGAAGAGCTTGAAACCCATGCGTACGCGTTCATTCACACCAACGATATCAAGACTCGGGTGGCCGAGTTGTTTGGAGGCGATATGCAATTCGACGTGATCATTGGCAATCCACCGTATCAACTGAGCGATGATGGCTTTGGAACGAGCGCAGCGCCCATTTATCAGCATTTCATAGAGCAAGCAAAGGCGTTGGAGCCGCGCTATCTGTCGCTGGTTATCCCTGCCCGTTGGTTCGCTGGTGGCAAGGGGCTGGATGAGTTCAGAGAGTCGATGCTCTCCGACGATCGCCTACGCTCAATTGACGACTATCTCAGCGCATCGGATGTCTTCCCGGGCGTGGGCCTCAAGGGCGGCGTGTGTTACTTCCTCTGGGACCGGGACAATCCTGGGCAGTGCCGCGTCACTACTCATTTCAAGGACTGGCCTGACTCGACAGCCATTCGCCAGCTGCTTGAAAAGGGCGTGGACGTGTTCATTCGTTTCAATGAAGGGCTGTCGATCCTCAAGAAAGTCGTTGCTGTGGAGAGTGGAGAAACCCACTCGCTGTCCTTGCCTGACAGTAGGCGTTTCGACCGACTGGTTAGTTCCAGAAAGCCGTTCGGGCTAGAGACAACGTTCAACGGTAGGGCAGCTAAGCGCGCCGGTGACGTGCGGGTCTATCAGAACGGCGGTACGGGATACATGCCTAGAAACTCTATCACGACTGGCACTGACCTCATCGACAAGTGGAAGCTTTTCGCAGGCTATGCCGCGCCGGGGACCGGTAACAAGGACACTTATCCGCACCGGATTATCAGTACGCCGTTCGTCGGGGAGCCGGGGAGCATCTCTTCAGAAACGTATCTCTGCATTGGCCCGTTCGACTCGAAGAGTCAGGCCGAAAGCGTCTTGTCTTACCTCTCCTGTCGGCTGACGCGCCTCCTCATACTTCTGCACAAGCCATCCCAACACGTCACGCGCAAGGTCTATACCTTTGTGCCAACCCAGGAGTGGACCAGGCAGTGGACGGACGTGGATCTCTATGCGAGATATGCTCTCTCCGCGAGTGAGATCGCCTTCATCGAGAAGATAGTTCGTCCGATGGATCTCACAAGCGCCGCTTCCGACGACGATGAGTAAGTCCATCGAGGAAATCCTTGAGCCGAAGCCGGAAGCCCGGCCGCGCATCTACGCCTACTCGATTGACGATAAGGCGCACAAGGGTCTCCTCAAGGTGGGCCAGACGACACGCGACGTGAAACAGCGCGTCGCCGAGCAGGTCAAGACCGCCGCCATCAAAAACTACAGCATTGAGCTGGATGTGGCCGCCGAGCGCGACGACGGCACGATCTTTAGCGACCACGACGTGCGTGGCGCGCTGGTCAAGAAGGGCTTCGAGAACGTCGAGCTGGAGTGGATGCGCTGCACACTCAAGGACGTGAAAACGGTCCTCACTGAGTTGCGCACCGGGCAGAGGTTCACTGGCAGCCATCACGAGACCTTCGCGATGCGGCGGGAACAGGCCGAGGCTGTCCAAAAGACTTTTGACTACTTCAATTCGATTTGGGCAGAGAATAAAAAAGCCGCTCCACGTTTCTTGTGGAATGCCAAGATGCGCTTCGGTAAAACCTTCACCACCTATCAGCTTGCTAAAAACCTAAAGGCCAAGCGGGTGCTGGTGATGACGTTCAAGCCCGCCGTGGCGGATGCCTGGCAAACGGACCTCGAATCCCATACGGATTTCGATGGCTGGCATTTTCTCGCGCGCGATTCTGACGGTGACCCGACAAAAGTTTCTGGTACAACGCCACTCGTCTATTTCGGTTCATTGCAGGACTTGCTGGGCCGCGATAAAGCTACTGGAAACATTAAGCCGAAAAACAAGTGGATTCATAAGGTCAAGTGGGACTTGGTCGTGTTCGATGAATACCATTTTGGCGCATGGCGTGACTCGACCAAGGAGCTTGTAGAAGACGAGGAGGAAGCGATCGCAAGAAAGGAGGATCAGATCGAAGATGCCAAACGGCTGAAAGACAAGATCGCCGATTTGCAGGAGAAGCTGGAGAAAGAGTCCGAGTTCCTACCCATCACCACCAAGGCCTACCTGTATCTCTCCGGCACGCCGTTCAAGGCTCTGGCTACGGGCGAGTTTATCGAGGAGCAGATCTTCAATTGGACCTACACCGACGAACAACGCGCCAAGGAAGAATTCACCAACAGGAGCCCCGGCAAGTGGAACCCCTACGGCGCGCTCCCGCAAATGCGCCTACTCACGTATCAAATGCCGGACGAGCTGCTGGCTATTGCGAGCGCCGGAGAGTTCGATGAGTTCGATCTCAACGAGTTCTTCACCGCATCTGGCATAGGCAAGGGTGCGCAGTTCACGCACAAGAGCGACGTGCAGAAGTGGCTGGACATCATCCGAGGCTCGTACGTGTCGCAAGCCGTCGAGAACCTCAAGACCGGAACCAGACCCCCGTTTCCGTACTCGGACGTTCGGCTGCTGCCGTACCTCCAGCACGCATTCTGGTTCTTGCCGAACGTCGCGGCCTGTCAGGCGATGGCCAACTTGCTGGCCGAGAAGCACAACACGTTCTGGCGCGACTACAAGGTCGTCGTCGCAGCTGGCGCGTTGGCGGGCATCGGGCTCGATGCCTTACCCCCTGTTCGCAAGGCCATCGGGAGCGGATTCGAGACCAAGACCATCACGCTCTCCTGCGGCAAGCTCACGACCGGCATCACCGTGCCGCAGTGGTCTTCCATCCTGATGCTGCGTAACTTGAAGTCGCCGGAGACCTACTTCCAGGCGGCGTTTCGCGTGCAATCACCGTGGTCGATCAAGAACCCCAATGGCGACAACCCGCGCGAGGAGGAGATCCTCAAACCCGTTTGCTTCGTGTTCGATTTCGCGCCTACCCGTGCGTTGCGGCAACTCTCCGAGTACGGAATCGGACTCTCGCCAAGCGAGCCGAACCCAGAGAACGCCGTCAAGGATCTCGTGTCGTTTCTGCCCGTGCTGGCCTACGACGGTGCCAATATGACGCAGATTGATGCGGGCGGCATCCTCGATATCGCGATGGCGGGCACGTCGGCCACGCTCCTGGCTCGCAAGTGGGAGTCCGCGCTGCTCGTGAACGTGGACAACGATACTCTGCGCCGCATCCTCGACAATCCCGAGGCGATGGCCGCCGTGGAGCGCATCGAGGGTTGGCGCGCGTTAGGCGACAACATCATCGAGACGATCATCAACAAGAGCGACAAGATCAAGGAACTCAAGAACAAGGCCAAGGATGGCGACCTGACGGCGAAGCAGAAGAAGCAACTGACCGACGAAGAGAAGGAGTACAAGTCCAAGCGCAAACTTGTCCAGGAGAAGCTGATCAAGTTCGCCACACGCATTCCGGCGTTCATGTACCTGACCGACTTCCGCGAGAACACGCTGCAGGATGTCGTTACCAAGCTCGAACCGGACTTGTTTCTGGCCGTCACCGGCCTGACGGTGAAGGACTTTCATCTGCTCGTGCGGCTGAAGGTATTCAACACCGAGCAGATGAACCAGGCTGTCTTCGCCTTCCGCCGCTACGAAGATGCCTCGCTCCGTTACACGGGAATCGAGAGCCACGAGGGCCTGACCCACTACGGGCTCTACGACACCGTAGTGGCGAGGGGCTGAGGTGCAGTCATGCGAGCCTGCGGGCTAACAACCGGTTGCAGCGGACGGTCCGCTGCGCGGCCCGCCGCTGAACTGGAGCGTTACGGTTTCCTGCTATAGGTGATCTCCAGCACCTTCGTTTCCTTGCCGCCGTGGTGAGCTCCGTACATGTCGAACGTCTGAGTATTGTTGTCGACGATCTTCCAGACCGCACGATGCGTCATTTTCCCTCCGCCAGGCTCAGGGTGCGACCCCTTCAGCGTGATAGTCTTGCCGTCAGCGCTAGCTGTGCCTTCCATCATGAAAATTCCCGTGCCCATCGTATCCACCCAGGCCGTCACATATTTCTTGGTCATGTTGTCGTAGGCGTCGATGCCGATGCCGGAGAAGGGTTGTCCCATCATCTGGGCGTTGTACTCTTGATAGAGAAAGCGTCCGTCCAGCAACATTTTCATCTCCGCGGTGCCGGTCGATTCGGTTGGCGGCTTGCCCGGCTCCATCCATTCTTTCGTCGTAGTCGTCCAGCTGCCGGCCAGGCTGGCAAACAACTTATGTGGCTCACCGGGCATGGCCAGCTGTTTCCATACCTCCATCATGGCCTGGGGGTCCATCTGCTTTTCGTGCTTCTTCTCCTTGGCCAGGGCGGGCGAGACGATGAGAGCGAGCGCGAGACAGGTGAGGGGAACGAAAGTGAAACGCATAGAGACCTCCTTTATGTGATTGTGATCGATTGATGGTTATGAATCAGGCTTCCGGACGGCCGTGATCAGATGAAGCCAGGTTCTCACTCTTAGTCGAACAAGACGGCTCGAAATCGACATCACGCTCCTAGCCGCCCGCCATGGCTCCCACGATCAAAAGCGGCTCAGCCCCCGTGACAACTGCATCGGGCAGCGGGGTGTCCGGCGATTCGTGCGATAGGTCCTGCTCGCACGCGAAGAACCGCACGAACGGTCGCCGCTTGTGCGTGACGTGATCGCGGATCGTTCCTCGCAACATTGGATACCGAGATTCCAGCGCATCGAGCACGGCGCGCTGTGTCACCGGACCATTGATGCGTAGTGTCACCTCGCCATCGACCCGTGCCAGCGTCCGCAAATGTGTCGGAAGCATGACTCGAATCATGGTAGCGTCTGGACCTCGACGGATAAAACAGGGGGTAAGTCTCTTACGATGGGCATCCAGTTGTCCCCCGCGTCCGCCGAGGCATACACCTGGCCCCCGGTCGTGCCGAAATAGAGACCACAGGGATCGAGCTGATCGACGGCCATCGCGTCGCGCAGAATATTGACATAACAGTCCTGTTGCGGCAGCCCTTTTGTTAATCCCTCCCATTCGTTCCCACCGGTTCGACTGCGGTAGACGCGCAGCTTCCCATCCGGTGGATAGTGTTCGGAATCGCTCTTGATGGGAACGACATAGACCGTATTCGGTTCATGCGCATGCACGGCGATCGGGAATCCAAAATCGCTCGGCAGGTTTCCACTGATTTCATGCCATGAGTCTCCGGCATCGTCGCTGCGCAGCACGTCCCAATGCTTTTGCATGAAGAGCACGTTTGGACGGGAAGGGTGCATCGTGATGCAATGCACGCAGTGACCGACTTCGGCGTCTGGATCGGGCAGTTCGTACTTCGAGGCCAAGCCCTTATTGGTCGGTCGCCACGTTTTGCCGGCATCGTCGCTTCGGAAGGTGCCGGCAGCCGAAATGGCTACGAAGATTCGATCCGGGTGCGCACGGTCCAAGACGATCGTGTGTAGGCACATCCCGCCGGCGCCCGGTTGCCAGAGATGTCCCTTCGCGCTACGGAGACCCGCCAGTTCCTGCCACGTTCTTCCTCCGTCCCCCGATTTGAAAAGCGCCGCGTCTTCCACGCCGGCATAGACTGTGTCCGGATCGCTCAGCGACGGCTCGAGATGCCATACGCGCTTGAATTCCCACGGACGCTGTGAACCGTCATAATGCTGGTGCGTCGTGAGCGGTTTGCCTGTTTCCGCGGACGTGTCATAGAGAAACATATTGCTCTGACCCTTCGGCATACCGTCAGGACCCATGAGATCTTCTGGTTTGGTTCCGGGCGGGTTCCAGGTCTTGCCGCCGTCATCGGATCGCTGAACCACTTGACCAAACCAACTGCTGGTCTGCGAGGCATAGAGCCGATCCGGATCGGCGGGCGATCCTTTCAGGTGGTATAACTCCCAGCCTCCAAAGTGAGGGCCATCAACCTTCCATCGTGTCCGTTTGCCATCCGATGTGAGAATGAATGCACCCTTCTTGGTTCCAACGAGAACTCGAATTGTGCTCATGGCTGAATCCTTTCTTCGCTTGGCCGTACTATGCGCATCGCCTTATTCTTTAGGTAGCCCGGAAATTTCGACCAACGGTCTGACTTCGACGGTGCCGATTCTCGCGCCTGGAACCCGAGAGGCGACGCTGATCGCTTCGCTGAGATCGCGCGCATCGATCAGAAAATAGCCGGCAATCTGCTCGCGCGTCTCGATGAACGGCCCATCGGTCACGAACGGTTTGCCTTCCCTCATTCATGGCGCACTCCTCAAAAGGGTTGAACAGCGTTGACATAGGATAGTCGTTGAGGATGGACAAAATCGATATCGGATTGCATGTCCGAGTTTGAGCAATTGACAAGTTCATGTAAGCAAGTGATATTTCAGACAGAATAGAGTTCCTTCGATAAGGGAGTTACCAAGGGAAAGGCCCCTTGACTCACAGTTCCTGCCGAAATTGACTGTATCGTTGCGCAGCAACCAGGAGAAAAAGGGTCGCGTGAATCTCTCGTATGAAGATCAAGAAGCGCTACGGTACGCGAAGGCGCTCCTTGAGAACCCTGGTCTTGCCGCGAAGATTACGGGGTTGATCGGCATGCCGATTGAGAAAGCGCTGCAGCTCCTTCCAGGGAGATGGGCGCAGGTCGTCAACGAGGCGACAAGGAAGTCGCTAGA
>CAMDRK010000070.1 GCA_945906715.1 Nitrospira lenta | reverse complement strand
CTCTCGCGTAATTTGGGAGAGATTGTGGCGAAGACTGGTGCGTTCCATCTCGATGCGCTGTTGACAGGCCAGCATGTGACGGGTGTCTGCACGGAATTCAGCAGGAATGGCCGGTAGCGAGACGGTTACGGCGATCTGTTCCAGGACCTGTTGGAAGGCCGGGGGGTGCTGTTCGCTGAGCGGAAGTTCCTGGCCGAGCAACGGTGCGGGAGCTGTCGCTAAACGGGTATGGGCTCCCAGCGCGGTGAGAAATGCCTGAGGGAGATCAGCGGGAGGGAATGGCCCGAGCAAGTTGCTGGGAATCGTGAGGATGGCTGACGGAGAGCGAAGGAGACGCAGATCTGCAATCGTGGAGGCCATATCTGTGAAATGGCCTGCGACGATATCGCCGATAAAACGATCGACATTGACATTGAGCCCGAGCAGATTCGCGATGCCGCGTCGAAGCCCATATCTATGGTCGGCCACGAGATCATGTCCATGGACCGTCATGAGCATGGCTTGAATATCGACGACCGGATTGATCAGGAGCAGTAGGTCGAGGGGACGGGATTGCACCGCTGTCTTGATAGCGACGCGCGCGGCTATGTCACTCGCCATGACAATCAGAGGAGCGGTCGGCCAGGTATGTTGCACAAACTCCACAACTTTCAGAAGGTCAGCTTGCATACTTCGCAGAGTTGTCTGTTGCAGCTCGCCGTCGCTCAGTCCTACGTGGTTGGTGTGGTCGTAACGCAAGACGCGGAGCCGGTGATGCGCCAAGTAGTACGACAAGGTAATGGCGTCCAACGAGGTTTGGCCATAGCCGGGAGAGATGATGACGACCGGTGTGTTGGGTGTCACCGATTGGCGAAGATGGTCGTCAGTGATCACAATCGCCTGGCCGCGTAGATTCCGGCATTCTCGCGGAATACTGACGACCGACGTCTGTTGCGAGGAGGGTTCCAATGCGCCTGGGGACGACAGATGTTGCCGGACAACACGGTTCACTTCACGCTCAGCATAGACTGTAAGGCCTTGAAATCGGATGCCGACCCGAAGGGCAGGGGCGGAGCCTTGGTGACGAAATTCACTCGGCGCTGTGGGATCAGGAGCCGACCAGATTATCCGGGCAGGCAGTGCAGCATCCGGCGCACCAGGCTCATGGGTTCCTGGATGTTTCTGGGTCTGTGTGACGGCAAAGTGCAGCGTGGCCATACCGCTCAGGAGTTCGGGGCGAGCATCGAGGTGAAGACAGACGCCGTCTCGGCTGAGGTTGCTGGTGACCGCTTCGAGGCGGGAACTTCTGCCGGAAGGGTCCGTGACATCGAGCCGGACCGGGAGTTGCAAAGGTATTCGTACGGCCTCGCGCTGGTCGAAGTCCTTCTGTTTGTGTAGTACGAGAGGGTTAGTAGTAATCAGATTGCCCTGTGGTTCTAGCGCAAGCAGTACTTCAAGAGAGAATGGAATAGCTTGTTCCTGCGCAGCTTGGACGAGTGAGGCAAGGACGGCGGCTTCTTCTTGCTTGAGGGGCTCAAACATCACAATCAACTGGGAGGCCGGTGTCTTGGTTTGAAGCGAGACTGACCGTTCCTGCGCCCTGCCTTGTAACTCGAGAATGCCCACGGACGTCTTGACCACCACATACGCGTCTTGCGGAGAAACGGTGGGGAAATCGCCTGGGAGTGTGACGCAGGCTCCTCTGAGATTGAGGTTTGAAATGGTGCCATCCCATGCGACTGATCCAACGGTAATCGTGGCTGGCAGGGCAGTGAGAATTCGAGGCACATGGCGTCGTTCCTGCTTCGGTTTGTCAGGGTCGGCAGTTGGAAGAGGCGCCGGCCTGTCGTCTATCGTGGTCGGCGTGAGTGCGGGTTCGGTGTCAGGGACGGCAATCGGCAGCAGGGGTATATCGAGAGGGAGCTGTGAGGCAACCGGCAGACGGAGGATCATACGAAAAGGGCCTTGCATTGGAGCCGACAAATCCAGGGCGCCGTTCAGTTGACGGACGAGCTCATACGACTCGAGGAGATCAACGGACGAGGGCACTGTCGCTGGAGATGTTGCCGACCACACGATGTCGGATTCAAGCAGCTCGATTTCGATCTCAGTAGGTGGGGTGAGGGGAAATAGGGTAGGAGCGTCAGCAGAGGTGGAGGAAGATCCCACTGCGCGTGTGCTCACGATGAGTCGGTGCGTGCGGCCGACCGTCAGTAAATAGGTCTGTGCATAGGTCAAGAGATGGAGAATAAGTTTCGTGACCTGTTCGCGATTCCCAACGAGGGGAGGGAGGTGAGCGGGGTATTGCCGTATGATGCCGGCGCCATCCACAATTGCTGAGGTTGTGGGTAATAGTGCGTCGTCAAGAACCTCGTTGATCGTCGGTCCTAAGGGGCCACCTTCTCTCTTGTGGAGGGCCTCCGCCAACTGTGCTCCGAGTTTCGTTGCTTCTGCGGCGTGGGCGGCGAGTATTTCGGCTTGGTCATCCAGACGTGCGTCGCGAATGGCAATAAGGAGTTGTTGCGACTGTGTCAGTAGCGAGGCCAACGGATCGTGCAGCTGTTGCGACAACAGGGAGGCTTTCTGGGCCAGCCCGAGCAGTGCCTCTTTCTGCAGGAGTTCTTGGTGAAGTTGATGAATCGTGGTGTCTTGTCCTTTGGCCTGGGTAAGGTCTCGGATCAATCCCACTGTGCCGAGAAATCGGCGAAGCGGGTCATAGAGTCCGCGAGCGTTCACCGCCGCTGTGAGAGTCAGTATTTTGTTATCCGGTGTGGGTTTCCGCCGCAGGGTTAACTCAACGCGGCTGGCGCCCCGCGCTCCGGATCGACGTTCGTTGAGGCGATAGCGAGCCGCCGACTCCTGGTCGGCAGGAACGATCGTGGTATAGGGCAATCCGATGAGTTCATCGGGTGAGTAACCCAATAGCATGACGATACCGGGACTGACTGTCACAAAAAATCCGCCGGCATCCAGTTCATAGGCGATGTCGCTGAGCGATTCGATGAGCCCACGATGGCGTTCGAGTGCGTGGTCCAGGGTCATTCTTATGTGGCGTGTTTCGATGGCTTTTTTGGCACAGAACAGGAGTTCCGTGAGAAAGGCTGGAGATTTCTTCGAGAGAAAAAAATCGACGTCGGCTTGGAGGGCCTGAAGCGCCGAGGCTGAATCGCTACGGTCGCTGAGCAGAATACTTGCCACGTACGGTACGTGGCGTTTGAGTTCGCCAGGCAGTGAAGTATCGTTCCCGGCGAGGCACTGTTCGTCGATGAGGATGAAGACCCATTCGTGAGATGCCGCCCATGCGCGGGCTTCTTCGGCTGAATAGGCGACATCCACGCGGCAGCCGGGAAAGAATCCACGCAAACTGACCGTGATGAGTTTAATGGACTCAGCCTGTTCGCTGACAATCAGGATGGTGACCGGTTCACTCTGTGGCATCAAGATATCCCTGTGCTTACTGGGAATTCGAGCAACCCCAGTCCTAGCCCGCATTATTCATGAACGCTTCTGCTCCAATCGCGGATTCGCCGCTGCGACAAGCCTGGACGCGGTGGCCCGGCGTTCAGGCAGGCGGGCTCGCCGCTCGGTCGGTCAACATACTGTTTCAAGTATGCCTCCCTCCCTCGCAGCTCCGCGCGCCTGTCTCGCATGGCGACTGCGCGATTTCGCCACGAACCGTCATGAATAATGCGGGCTAGAGCGACGATACAACGTTCGCCCGTGATCTGGTCTGAGCCAAACCAGTTCCCTATTCTTCTGCCGCACGCGGCCCGGGGCACACATCTTTGGATAGTGATGTGAATAGCATAGGCGGAGGTGGGAAACCCAGTCTTGCTGCGATGAAAGAGCTGTATCTTTAGTAGGGGGAAGGCAGAAAAGCTTTGATGGCGAACAAAATTGAACGATGGCTGGGCAAGGGTTTGAAATTATGTGAGGGAGAGAACGCTGCAGTACCTGCCGCAGACTATGCGGCAGGTACCAAGGAGTAGAGGGCTTCTATTTGAGGGCGACTGGAGAAGGGGACGTAGCTGGACAGGCGCCAGGGGTCATGTACAGCAAATAGTTTCCCATCCCATGTTGGGCTTCTTTTTTCTGCAAGGGATGGTGATGGACCATGACCATTTCATAGTCATCAGCTTTTGTCACAGGAAATCCCTGACCGTCCTGATAGACCTGATGCGGCTGAAACTGGAGAAAGGTTCCGTCCTGATCGACGTCAGGAACCGTCCGCAGCAAAGTCTGTTTCTTGGTCTTATTGTCCAGCCCGATCATGAGGAGTTCGTCATGTCCATGAGGATAGGCGAATTTGACACAGCCATCCATCGAGAACTTGAGCGGCTCACGGTGGACCTGGACTCCGGTGTTAATCTCAATCCCTTCGTCCGTCTGGTTTGGGCCGCGCTGGGAGAACTTGCTGAAACATACAATGTTAACCCCCACCTGATACACGTCCATTTCTTTGACCTGGGTACCCTCAGGCGCCATGTACATAGTGAAGGTTGCCATGACATCTTTGGTGACAGGCGCTTTATGATAAAACGCGACGATCGACATCAGATGGTCGCTGTTGGCGAGCTTGACTCCATAGCCTGCCGGGAAACGCGTCTCGGTCATCTCCAGCCCTGCTCCGGCAAAGAACAACGGTTCGCCTTCGCATGAGACGCTCGGTTTGCTGTTGTTGAGCATCAGGATGTGATGGAGAAAGTTCTTGGGGAGGGGCTTCCCTTCTTTAGTGAAGACCGCAGTCTTGTATCCGATCATATACCTGTCTTTGGGAAGCTGAAAACTATGTTTGGGCATCGAGGCAGCCAGGTCTCCATCGTGAGAGGCGGGGAGGTCGATGGGACCGAACGTGAGGGTCACGACATCGCCCTGAGACGTGACGGTCGTAGTCGTTTGATTCTTGAGTGTCGGGACTGCATGGTGGTCGTGACCGCCGTCTGCAAGGGCAGGAGTCACCAGACAGATGCCGGCGAGTAAAGTGAGGAGTACCTGACGCATAAAACCTCCCAAGGATAAAAAGTGGTCACGCAAATATTCGGAACGCTGATCGTAGAGGCCTGTGTGATACGCAGAGATCATCGTGCGGACGGGAGCGGGGTCAGTCGCTTCCAGAGATAGGTTCCGCCATGCTCGCGAGGAGGAATGTTCTTTTGAGTTCCGACACGGGAATACCACCAGACTCCCTTGGCCTGGGTTCCATCCTCTGAGAGGAGGAGTTCAAATTCTCCTTCACGATCGTTGCCTGGTTGCTGCCAGGTGCCTTGCCAGCGACGGTCGGCATACTTTGTGGTGACGAATCGCCCACCATGCTGGGTATAGGGGCCGTTGCCGGCTTTGTCGAGTGTAGCCTTGTAGCGCTTGTCGTCCTCCACCTCGAGAATGTCCCATTCCCCGCTCAAGTCAAGGACGGCTGGTTGGCCGGTCGATGAAGCTACAGTGCGTGGCGCAGCGGCATTTGGCTGAACATCGACAGACATGGCACCGCTAGCATTGCGGAAGGACTCATGCCACGACAGGAGGGTCCACTGGCCGTTTCGACGTTCAAGCACACCGGTTTCTCGTAATGGCAGGACCGCGCGTTCCTGGCTCGGTCCTTGGCCGAGGACACGCACATAGTCCAGCTCCATCGTGTACCACCCAATATCTCCCTTCGACCACACCTTGAGTTCAGAGATGGGAAGGTCGAGCGCAGCTACCTTCTCAAACTCCTCCTTGATATCCCGTTCAAGGTTAGGCCAACCCACGTATTTCCGGCCTCCGATGGAATAGCTGATGATGTCGGCGTCGTGGGCCATTAGTTTGGACATGGTGGGGAGATCTTTCTCCGCATTGGCCCGCACAAGAGCCCGGACGGTCGTTTCAAGTTCGGTATTATCTGCAGCGCTGCTCTTGGCTGCGGGAGCCCAGCAGAGCCCGCCGATGACCATATACATGACGAGACGAATCAGTACGGGCACATGCATGATAAAGCTCCTGTCGGGTTCACAAGGGAAGCGGGAGGAAAGACTGTCCAGCTGGATTTGCAGGCTACAGGGTCGATAGAGTGTTGTCAATAATTAAACTGCGCATTTGTTGAGACTACCCGACGGTAGGCGGCGTGCATGCCACGACGATGACCGTCACATTATCTTCTCCCCCTCTGCTCAGCGCCTGATCGACTAGGTCGTGGCAGGCTCGGCGAGGATCGCCGTTTGCGCGGGAAAGAACCGATGCGATAGCGGAGTCCTCCACCATTTTCGTGAGCCCGTCACTGCAGAGCATGATGAGATCGAGAGGGATTATCGGTGTCGAGGTCAGTTCCGGTTTCATGTCGATGCCCAGGCCGAGGCCTTTGGTCAAGATGTGGCGCTCGGGATGTGTGAGCGCTGTGGCCGCATCGATCAGGCCGCGCTGCACAAACGACTCGACGAGGGTGTGATCGCGAGTCAATTGCTTGAGCTGTCCTTCTCGGAAGAGATAGGCGCGGCTATCTCCCAAGTGGGCGATATGGGCGGCCGGTATCGGCGCCGGTGTCATTGCCAAAGTGACGATGGTCGTGCCCATCCCTTTCAACGAAGGGTTTGCCAGTATGAGGTTATGAATTCGCCGGTTGGCGCTGATCACGAGATCTGCTACGAACTCGGCGGCTGCGCTTGGGTGCTCGTGGAACCAGGTTGCCCGTTCCAGTGCCTGCTGTGCGGCCACGGTCACGGCGGTTTGGGCTGCGATATCTCCTGCCGGGTGCCCACTCATCCCGTCTGCTACCATCCAGACGCCGCAATCATTCAGGACGGCCAGCGCATCCTGGTTCGACGCGCGAACATGACCCTTCTCGGTTCGACCCACTCCGGCCCACTGCTGGGATTGCGTCACAGCGCGACCTCGATCGGCTGTGGCCGGCGAGTTGGTGGAAACCCTATAGAAGGCGGGCCGAATCGTGCAATCATCTGATCGTAGAGCAGAGATGCGAGCGGTTCGAGATTTTTGGTGTCGGCTTCGTTGTACTTCAGCAATAGAGTGCGCGCAGCGTCGTCTCCCGCGCACCACTGATGCCACAGGCGAACAGCTTCCCATCCGTCGAGTCCCGCCACATCGGTGTCGCGAGCAATCTGGACTTCGCGTTCGATATGTTTCAGCCCGCCTTGCATGCCGAGCCTGCGGGCGGCAAAGCACAGATCGAAATGGGGTTTCTTGAAATTTAAACGGGGGAACTTTGCCTGCAAGTAGGTAATGTCGAACCCGCTGCCGAAGAACGTAATGAAGAGGTCGGTCTGTTCCAGTTCCGCGTGCAATCGGTCCTCGGTTAACGTTTCTCCTCGGATCAGGCTTGTCATGTGCCCGTTGCGAAACAATCCAACCACCGTCACATGACCTTCCTGCGCCGACAGCCCTGTCGTTTCAATATCCAGATAGAGCGTACGAGGGCGAAATGTTTCGAAGAGGCGCCAGTGCTCACGGCTTTTCAGGCAGGCGCCGAAGAACTGCGCATCGCCTGCTTCCAGGCGAGATTGGGCCACGGCGAGGTCACGGTCATACCATTCTTTTCTGGCCGAGGAGATGCCGGGGAGGGTTGGAGACCGGAGGAATGAGGTCCAATCCAGAATGCCTTCTTGCCACAGACGGCGCTCGGAACTTTGGCCGATACCTTTGAGGAGAACGAAGGATGATGAAAGCATATGGTCGAGGGATTGTAGCCTTGATTTCACTGAATAAACAAGCTAAAGTCCGCGTCCTGAGCGGGTTTTCGTCTGACGGCTACCGGGAGGCGGCGAATGGAAGGCAATGACTGATCTCTGCAACAAAATTCGCATCACCGTCGGATCCGTTCAGCTCGACGCGGAGCTCAAGTCGACAAAGACGGCGAAAGAAGTCTATGCCGCATTACCGGTTGAAAGCCCAGTCAACACCTGGGGCGAAGAGTTCTACTTTAAATTGGCCGGAGTGAAAGACCATCGAGAGACGGCGACGAGTCAGGTCAAAGTCGGCGATGTCGCCTTCTGGGGGGCCGGGCAAGTCCTGGCTATTTTCTTTGGACGCACACCGATGAGTATGGGGCAGGATCCGGTTCCGGCCGATCGTGTCAATGTCATCGGCCGCATTATCGGGGATGCGTCGGTGCTGCGGCGCGTGATGGACGCTTCGACGATTCGGATCACGAAAATATAGCCATGAGACTGTCGAAAGAGCGTGTTCGCCATATCTCGGAGTCGATCGCGACCAGGCTGCAGCAGGAGGGGCAGGTGGCGATTGTCGGAGATCGCAAGGTATTCGTCGAGCAGATCGATCACGCCATTCTCGAGGAGCTATCGGTTGAGGACCGTCTGAACGCCGAAGTGCGGCAGCTGTTGAAAGCCTACGAGCAAGATATCGAGCGGGGACAGGTGGATTTTCAGCGGATGTTCACGATGGTGAAGACGAAGCTGGCGCGGGAGCGGGGCATCATTCTTTAAAAATGGTGAAGGGTAAGGTGTGAGGGGTAAGGTGAAAAAATGGGCTAGTTTTTACCCCTTACGCCTAACCCCTCACCCCTGACGAGTTTCAAATGTTGAGCGAAGATAAAATCAGCCATCTCTCCCACGTCATTCTTCAGGCGGTCAAGAAAAGCCCGATGGCCACTGTACAGGCCGATGAGGTGCGGGTGTTGAAAGAAATCAAGCGGGTGCTCGCATCCGAGTTGGCACAAGAAGAAGATATCAATCAAAAGGTCAGAGCCAAGCTCGCTTCCTACTCGCGCGTGATCGTCGAAGGCAGTGCGGAGTGGGAAGTGCTCTATCGGAAGGCGTTCGAAGAGGAGGCGCGGAAACATGCGAAGGCGTGATGTGTCCCTGGAACGTGACAGCGGGATGAACCCTCTGTTTCTGCTCGGAGTAAGCTTCTTGTTGTTCGGAGTAACCGCCTGTGCCTTCATGGACAAGAAGGAGAAGCCGTTGGTTCCGCTGGGCCTTGAGTCAGGAGCGAAGCCGCAAGCGGTGACTCTGACTGAGCAGGGGACGCAGGCCTATCACGCGAAGCAGTTCAACGAGGCGAAAAACTATTTTTCCCAAGCGGTGGCCGAGGCCCCTCAATCGGGCCCCGCGCACTATAACTATGCCTTGGCCTTGAATAATGTGGGCGAAACGGAGCAGGCGCGCCAACAGTTCATGGAAGCGGCTAACTTCGCTCCGGGAGACAAGGTGATCTGGGATTCGCCCGCACTTCGTCCCTATGGCAAGGTGGAGCCGTCAACAAGGAAACTCATTCTTCCACCTGGGGCCGGCAGGCAGGGCCTGGGTGGCGGGACCGGTGGGCCGCGATAATAAGGGCCAAATGTTAAATGTTTAATGGTGAATGTTCAATTCAACATTCCTTGCAAACACGAGATGCGATTCACGGGTTTCGAGCACGCCGCATGGGAATAGGAGATAGCTAATGGCAAAAGAACTTACAGTCGGTGATAAGGCTCCCGCGCTCTCTCTGCCCGATCAATCGGGAGAGCCGGTCAGCCTGAAAGAATTTACGGGCAAGCAGGTCGTGCTCTATTTTTACCCCAAAGACGATACCCCTGGCTGTACGACGGAATCGTGCGACTTTCGGGATGCTGCTACGCCGATCAAGAAAGCAGGCGCGGTTGTATTGGGCGTGAGTTTTGACGGCCAGGAATCCCACCAGAAATTTATCAAGAAATTTACCTTGCCCTTCACGTTGCTCAGCGACGAGGATAAGGTCGCCGCGACAGCCTACGGGGTCTACAAAGAGAAAAGCATGTACGGCAAGAAATATTGGGGCATCGAGCGCAGTACGTTCGTGATCGACCAGGCCGGCAAGTTGAAGGCGATCTTCCGCAAGGTCAAGGTTGGCGGGCATGTGGATGAAGTGATAGCGGCCCTGAAGGCCTAACTTTCTAGCAGGATGCTGAAAAATTGGGGCGGGGTGTGGCCAGGTGCCCTCCTTGCTCGCAGAACGCGCACGGTGAAACTGTGCTCGTTCGATGCGCGCAGTTGAGGGCAGGCTTGGCCACTCCCCTTAGTAGAGTGAAAGCCCACAATGGGTGATTTAGTTTCCATCGCGCCATAATAGTGTTTTCGCAGACTCATTATGCGGCTGTGCGGCCTATGGGTATTTTTCTCCGCAGAGCCGGTTTCTTTACTGTCCTTCTCTTCTGGACTACGACCACTATCCTTTCTGCGGCGGACAAGATTTCCGGAACTTTGACGGTTCACGACAGCCTCACTGCTCCCACCCAGCCAGCCACTATTGAAGCGACGCTCACAGGGAAGAGCCTCCGGACGGAGATCCCACTGGGAGGAGAACCCATCGAGCTTCTCATCGCCGGCAATGTCGTGGCCACGGCGATGACTGGTGGCGACGGGCGGGCTATTTTGTCCTATATCCTGAAGGCCAAAGGATCGGTCCCATTCACTGTACGTGTCGCAACTGCTTCGAGAGTTGTCGTGGTTGAAGCTGGCGCAAATTTGGCCGTGTGGGAGCGTCGCACTCCAATCATAGCGGTGGAAATGGCATCGCTCATGGAAGCCCCGACCGCACAGGGGCCGACAGCGACCTTGCCTGGGAAGGATGCGGAGGGCAGACAGCCGATGCCCGACGCTGCTTCGGAACTCGGCAAGCTCACGCAGTTCTACTACAACGTGCTCTATGTGGTGACGGAAGACAAGGCGGTGGGCAGCAATGATCAAGTGAATGCCCAAGCCAGACAATGGCTCTCGGATCACAAGTTTCCGGTCGGGCACATCCTCGTGTTGCCATCTGATCCAGCGGCGGTTGGGACGAAGCTCGATGAATTGCATGCTGCAGGGTGGAAAACGCTCAAAATAGGTGTAGGGCGCACGAAGACTTTTGCCGAAACCTTTCTGCAACGGCGCCTCGACGCCGTGATGGTGCCGGAACCGGCCAGGGGTGAGGCGCCGCGGAAGGCGAAGGTGGCGAAAGAGTGGAAGGATGTGCGGAAAAAGATGTAGCGGGCGGTTAGGGGGCTCCTCTTGCT
>CAMDRK010000069.1 GCA_945906715.1 Nitrospira lenta | reverse complement strand
AAGGTAGGGCAGGGGGAACTGTTGGCCACAGTGGTGAACCTCGTCGGTCTCACACGAGGGCAGGCAGCACTTCCGCCAGTGTCACCCAGTCCTCGACGGGTCTCATCAGGCGGCGGACCAAATCTCGATGAACAGACGGTCGTGGATGTTCGAGGAAAGGCAGCGGACGAGGCCTTGGATGACGTGGTTGCAGCACTGGATCACGCGACGGTGGCCGGCGCGCCGTTTCTGCGCATCATCCATGGCCATGGCACGGGGAAACTGAAAGCGTCGTTGCGAGACTATTTGAAAGATTCACCCTATGTGGCGGAGTTCCGCGCGGGAGATCGGGCAGAAGGCGGAGATGGGGTGACAATCGTGAAGTTGGGGTAATGAGAGGGCAGACTAGATGGTCTCCTGTGCTCGTGCAACGCGCGGCCTCAGAAGAGGAGGCGAGGTGGGAGGTATGGTCTCTATGCTCGCAGAGCCCCCACGATAAAACGGTGGTCGCTCGATGCGCGCAGTGGAGACTACACCAGCCACCTCGCCAAATGCGGGAGCGGATGAAGGGTTGAGTGCAGGTCTCGTCTCGCGTCACCGTCCATAGGCATGTGTGATGAGAGACTCATCTAGCCCGTCCTCAAGGGGGAAGGGGGAAGGGGGAAGGGATGAACGAGTCGCTCTTTATGATCTTCAGGGTGCTGACAGTTCTTTCGGTCGCCCTGTTAGTCGTTGGGATTGTGAAGCCGGAATGGATATGCTTTGGGCAAAAGCAGCCTGGTCGTCCCACGATCATTGCCGTCGCATTAAGCCTATTGGTCATCGGTCTATCCGGCGTGGGTGCGATTCAACCTGCTGGAAAGAACAACGTCGAAGCTGTGAAACCTGGCAATGTACTGAGTGAGACTGTGTATCCAGTCAGTGCTACTGGGCGGTGCGAACCAGGAACAAAACCCGGTGGTGCCGGCGCCAGCAACGATGAAAAAACATCGACAGGTATTCGCTACATGGTCAAAACGCCGGCTAATTACAATGCAAGCTTAGCCCATCCGTTACTCATGGTCTATGCGCCGGCGCAAACAAATCAATATGAGTCAGAAGACTTTGTGCACCTCACGCAAGAAGCGACGGCGGCAGGGTTTATTGTGGCCTATGCCGACCACCGCACGATGACCCCTAAGGCGATCGAGGAGCTTGCTGAAATACCGGGACTGATCGAGCAGAAATGGTGTATCGACAAGAAACGGATCTTTCTCACCGGTCATTCCGATGGCGGGACTGCGGCTATGGCCATCGCGTTTATCAACGGCACCAAACATATTCCAGCGGCGATTGTTCCGAGTGCGGCTGGTATCAGGGGTGAGGACTTGAAAGCCTATCAATGTCCGAACCCTCTTCCCGTGATGATCATGCACAGCAGCCAGGATACTCATTTCCCTGGGTATGGGAAAGAGGCGATACAATGGTGGGCTGCCTGTAATGGCTGCGATACCGCAGGCCTAGTAAAAGACGCAGATGGTTGTGTAACGTATAAGAGCTGTACGAATAATGTTGCAACACGCTATTGCGAAGGGACGGGGACACATTCCGAATGGCCTGGGTACAATAGGGCGATCATCGATTTTTTCAGGAGTGGTCAAGATGTCCATTGAAACTGTTCCGAACGGCTCCCGAAAGTCAGTACCCATCTCATGTTCAACCATGCCCCCGCCACCAAAGAGGCGCTCCACGGCAACACACCGAATTTCCTCGGTCTTTCCCATGATCGACGCCATGCGCTGAACCGCGCAGGGAGGATATGATGAACAAGCTGCACGCACACCACGTCGGAAGGGGGCTTCTGTTCGCACTGTGTGTGTTTGCCGCTGCCGGCTGCGCACAGTCTGTTACGCCGATTGAAGACATGGCCTCGTTCGACCCATCGCAGGATCAGATGGCCATTGCCGACTCCTACCGAGCCGAGGCTGTGGCCCTGAAAGAGAAGGCTGCCGCGCTTGCCGAGAGTGTTGTCCGGTATGAGCATCTCTTCGGCCCACAGTCGGATTTGGTTAGTGGCGCCAAGCAACTCTCTCAGTACTATGCCGAAGCGGCTCAGGAGCTGGAGCGTCGGGCTGAAGCCCATGCAGAGGTCGCTCGAACCGGACGGCAGAAACTCCAGTTGCCGCCGAAAACCTGTTGCAATAAATAGTGAAAGCAAGGCCGACAACTATAATAGGAGGACGTATGAAGCCCTCAGCTCTTTTTCGCACGATCGTAGGGGTGATCCCGATTCTGCTGCTGATTAGTGGGTGTGGGAGGACCGTCGACCCGGGAAAGCGAGGTCTCCGCTGGAGCCCGTTAACGGGGGGGCTGATGAAGGAACCGCTCAGGGACGGGTTCTATTTCCGCGCACCATGGAATGACGTGTACGAGTACGATGTCCGGTATCAGAGTTTCACGGAAAAGATCGATGCCTTGACCGCCGACGATCTCTCGGTGACGGTGCACGCAGCGATCACGATGCGTCCGATCGCAGATGATATCTACTTTATCGCTCAGGAGGTGGGGCACAACTGGTATCCGCAGCTCGTACGGCCTCAGTTCCTGTCGGCGGTGCGGGGTGTCGTCGCACAATATGCGATGATCTCGCTCCCGGAACGGAGCAGTGAAATCGGGAACAAGATCGAAGCGGTGATGGTCGAGTCTCTCAAAGGGCGGCATCTCGAGGTCTACAGTGTGGCATTGTCCGAAATCGAATTCTCCAAGGTGGTGTTGAAATCCATTGAGCAGAAGCAATCGAAGGAACAGGAGAAGGAGCAAAAAGAATTTGAGGTGGTGATTGCGCAACGTGACGCGGAGATTGCCAGGATCCGGGCGAAGGGCGAGGGGGATGCCTTGCAGATTCGTGCCGAGGGCGAGAGTGAGAGCTTGCGTATCCGCGCCAAGGGCCAGTCTCAGGCGCAGGAGATCATCACGAAAACGCTCACGCAGGACTATCTTAAGTACAAATTGTACGAGAATCCCAACACCAAGACGATCATCGTACCGGAGAGGTCCACTGTGCCGATCATCGTGAATCCAGGGCCGGATCACTCACGCTGAGAGGTGGGCAGGGAACGGCCAGATGCCCTTCTTGCTCGCGGAACGCGCACGATAAGAATGTGCTCGTTCGACGCGCGCAGTGAACGCCAATCTGGCCGCTCCCTTTTAAGGGGAATAGGGGCATCAGAAGGGTACGAGAGAGTAGGCAACCATCCTTCTTGCTCGTAGCGCCCCCACGATAAAAGGATGAGAAGGACACCCACGTTGGTCCTGTGCTCCTGGAACGCGCGCCCTGGGAAGGGCCTCGTTCGACGGCCGCACTTAGACCAACATGGGTGCCCTTCCCAGAGAGGGAAAGCAGGCTTGGAAGGAGCGTGAGAAGGCAGGCTAGATGGTCTCCTGTGCTCGTGCAACATGCGGTCTCAGAAGCCTCTCGTTGGACACGCGCAGTGGGAGACCAGCAAGCCGTCACTTTTCATGACGGTTCGTCGCGAGATCACACAGTGACGCGCGGCAAGCGCGAAGGGCTGGACTCGCGTGACGTGTGAGCAGGCCCGCGATTGCCGCAGAAGCGTTCATGAATAGTGCGGACTAATTTCTCAAGCGCTCTATGACTACTGTGTCGGGAGCATTAAGTGTTCGTAGGGCAAGCCAGGGAACATGGAGTACGGTTGCTTGGGATCTGCGACGTCTAAGGTTCTGGAATAGCCCACCATTTCTCGAACCCTCGGTCCAACAACCATGACGTGAGGGCCTGTCTGTACCCAATGCAGGCGCGTTTCCCGCTGATGAGGATGGTGGTTGGTTGTGCCAGTATCCCCGGCCAGCATGTAGATAAAGCCAATTCTGTCCGGTGGATCTGTGCGTTCGCGTACCGCTTTCATCCAGTCCAGCGCGTTCTGATCGGCGCATAATGGGGTGCCGTCAGGGCTGATCAGACAGGTAAAGCCGTTGCTGCCGGCTTGCAGTTCACGCGGCTTGCCCTCCTGCATCATAATGATCGATGCCTTGCTCACAATCTGCTCGGTCGCGGCAGTTTTGACCTTCGTGAGGTATGCGGGTTCCGATGTGGGAACGTCCGCCGTGGGGTATTGGTGTTGCGTGTGCGCCATGCAACCGCTGATGAACACAATTGCAACGACACAAACGCTGGATACTAGATATCTCTCCCGAATTTTCTTGTGCATAGTATGCCCTCCTGTGGTTGTTTCCCGTGGCCGCTGACCCGTTCCATGCCAAACGGTTGAGACTGTTGTAGCCTGCTCGTGAAGCAGAGCAAGGCAGTTCAGTAATCCGTTGCGAGCAAGTCTACTGCAAAGTTACATGCGTATCCATCGCTTGGAGAGATCATTGAGGGGGATGGCGAGATAGCTGGCATGGTCTTGTGCTCCCCGAGCAGAGGAGGGGATGGAGCCTGATGATCTTCTGTGCTCGCGCAACGCGCGGTCGCGGACTCTTCTCGTTGCACGCGCGCAGTGGAAGATCAATCAGGCTCCATCCCCGCCCTCATGCTACGGCCTTCTTCACTCTAACTTCAGCGCGATAGCCTGTCGCGGCGAGAACTCGAATGAGCACATCGGTTGACACGCCGTGCGTGTTTCCATTCGCAATCGCAGTCACTCGTGTCCTCGACGTGCCGGCGCGCCCCGCAATTTCGGCGTGGGTGAGCTGTCCTGCTTGAATGATTTTCGCCAGTGCAACTGTGAGATCCGAACGAAATTCCATTTCGGCGGTATCAGCCGCCGACAAACCTAAGGCGCGACCGAGGTCTTCGGCTGTCCGAACGGTTACACTCTTGCGGGTTTTAGACATGGCCATCCAATACCTCCTTTAGTCGCTGTTGGCCGACGGCGATTTCATGTGTAGGTGTCTTCTGGGTCTTTTTCTGGAATCCGTGGAACACCACGATCGTGTCAGCCAATTTCACAAAGTAGAACACTCGTACGACTGTCGTTGCACTCCTAACTCTGAGCTCGTGAGCGCCTGATGTGATCGCGGACATTGGCCTGCTGAGAGGCAGGCCTAGACTAATACCTTTCTGAACATCACGAAGTGCTTCGCCGATCTCCCGCTTGATCGTTGGCGATTGGCCTCGAATGAATGCTAGCGCCTTGGGGTGAAACGTGATCGACTTCATAGATGCAGTATGTCCTAAATTTAGGACATTGGCAAGGGGTAGTCAACGAAGTTGTGGGCTGAACAACGGGGGTCGGAGAGGATGCTCAAACAGGCCAGACTTCTCACCCGCCCAGCCCTGGCGCACCAAGACGCGCCTTGTCCCAGGCAAGGCCGAAGCAGTTTATTACTCGCTCTCAAAAGGGTGGCCTGGTCGATCCTCGATTGCGTGTATCTAACGATATAAATGATCCTTCCAAGCTTGCTCGTTATCTCTTCAGGGATGGGGGCTGATTGATCTCCCACTGCGCGCGTCCAACGAGGGCCTTCTGAGGCCGCGCGTTGCGCGAGCACAGAAGATCATCAGGCTCCATCCCCTCCTCTTTTTCAACAGCCTACTAGAGTTGGTACTTCGCCATGCGATACCGCAGTGTATTGCGGGTGATCTTGAGGAGTCGGCTGGCTTCGGAAATGTTGCCACTTGTGCGCTGTAGCGCTTCTTCCAGCATCTTCTTTTCCATCTGGTCTACCGAGAGGCCGTAGGCTAGGAGCGGGGATTTCTCGGTCTTTCCGTTCTGTTCCGCCGATTGGGTGGCTCGCACAGAGATTGGGAGGTGGTTTGGCTGGATCATCTCGTCTTTACATGTGATGGTGAGCCCTTCGACCACGTTGTGCAGCTCCCGAACGTTGCCTGGCCAGTCGTGGTCTTGCAAGATGGTCAGCGCGGCTGGGGCGATGCCCTTGATGCGACAGCCATGATCCCGGCGGGCAGTTTCCAGGAAGGATGTCAGAATCGGTTCGATATCCTCTGGTCGTTCGCGAAGCGGCGGGATGCGCAGTTGGTAGACGTTCAGCCGATAGTAGAGGTCCAGGCGGAATCGCCCGGCTTTGATTTGAGCCGGCAAATCTTCATTCGTGGCCGCGATCACGCGAATATCGACATGGATACTGTGTGTGTCGCCCAGCGGATCGACCTGGTGAGTCTCCAGAACTCGTAGAAGTTTTGCCTGTGCTGACGAACTCATCTCACCGATTTCGTCCAGAAAGAGCGTGCCGCTTTCTGCGAGCTGGAACCTTCCACGTTTGGTCTGTTTCGCATCGGTGAAGGCGCCGCGCTGATAGCCGAACAATTCGGATTCGAGAAGGTGCTCGGGGATGCCGGCACAGTTGAGCGCTACAAAGGGGCCTTTGGACCTGGGGCCGGCGGCATGAATCCCCTGGGCAAAGAGTTCTTTACCTGTGCCGCTTTCGCCGGTGATGAGGATGGTTGTGGCATCGGTTTGGGCGACCTCAGTTGCCAGATGTTTCAGTAGTTTCATCTGGGGCGACCGGCTGACGATCTGATCGAAGGCTGAGAGGCGCTCTTCGCGCGCTTGGGGCACTGGCGCTTCGAAGACGTGGGTATTGTCGATGGCAGTCTGGAGATCTTTTATCGTGACCGGTTGAGCGAGATAGTCTGTGGCGCCACGGTGCAATGCTTCGACTGCGGCTTTTGCCGATCCGTCTGTCCCGAGAATGATCACGGGGAGGTTCTGAGCGATGCGTCTAGCCTGAGCCAAGATCACCTGGCTTGCAATCCGCCCTTGGCTCTCGTCACAGAGGACGAGTGCGATGTCCGCTTGGTCTTTCAGGATTTGCAGACCCTCTTCGGTTGTTGCAGCAGCAAGGATGGTGGCCTGTCGATCGGCGAGGGCTTGTTCAAGCACCGGCTTGGTCTGGGGATCGGTCGAGATGAGCAGCAGGACCGGAGGATGCATAGGGGTCAACCCTCCACGCGAACTACCGATTACTGGAAATAGCCTACTCCTCTTCCGGTCAAGAAAAAAGGGGTGGCTAAGAAGTCCGGCCTCCTATCTGTCGTCTGTGATTCTCCTGTGCAATCCCCACGTTGCGAAGGAGGCCAGTCTGTTTGGCACGCTTGAGGGGGCTTTCTTTGAACGTGGTTGTAAAACTTTCTTCGCTGATCTGAGCCAGAGCATGGAGATTGGGAGCGAGGGTCAAGGGGGTGGGGGTGAAGGCCGGTTCGGTCGTTGCATCTGCTCGTAAGTTAAAGGGACAGACGTCCAGGCAATCGTCACAGCCGAAAATGCGATTGCCCATCTGAGAAGCGAGTTCGTCGGAGATGACCTCGCGACCGCCTCGCAGTTCGATGGTCAAGTACGAGATGCAGAGCTGGGCATCGACGACATAGGGTTCGACGATAGCGCCGGTTGGACAGGCATGGATACAGAGGGTGCAGCTTCCGCAGAGGTCCGTAGCTGGTTCATCCGCAGTCAGATCTAGGGTCGTCAGAATCTCCCCGAGCAGGAGCCAGGAGCCGCAGTCGGACGAGACGAGATTGGAATGTTTCCCGATCCAGCCAAGGCCAGCCTGCTGCGCCCAAGCCTTCTCCATGATCGGGCCTGTATCGGTATAGGTCTTGGTGGTGACGCCCGGCGCCAAGGCTGCGATCTTCGCTTCAAGTTGCGCGAGTCGCTGGCTCATCACCGTATGGTAATCCTTCCCCCA
The DNA here is from genome assembly GCA_945906715.1 of Nitrospira lenta. GTDB lineage: Bacteria > Nitrospirota > Nitrospiria > Nitrospirales > Nitrospiraceae > Palsa-1315. Next base: position 3,334 of record CAMDRK010000069.1, on the reverse strand, counting down.
GGCGTAACGGGCGATGCGTCCCATTCCAGGCTGCTCGTTCGCACGATTGTCGGTGTAGTAGTTCATCCCGACCGAGATCATCGATCGGCATCCCGGTAAGACCAGTTGCGGATCACTTCGACGGGCTGGGTTGCGAGTCATCCAGGCCATCGTGCCGTGATAGCCTCGCTGGAGCCATTCCGCGAGACGGCTGAATAAGAGACGGGGTAAGGGGGTAGTGGGGTAAGGGGGTAGAGAAGAGTCAGGCTGAAGGCTGATAGCTGAAGGCTGACTGCTATTGGGGATTCGGCTGATGCCGACGGCGTCGAACCCCAGAGCCAGGGCTTCGCGTTTGATGGTTTCAGCAAGTGACATGCTACTGAGCCAACTGGGAACAGTCGAAGCGGACAACAAACTGGGCTGAACAATGGTCGGATTTGCAGCGGGTGCATGAACCGGTGACTTTAGTTTTCCAGTCCGTGGCTTTCTCGTCGAATCGGCAGAATGTGTTTCCGCCCTTGGAGACGGCCGTCCAGGGTTTGTCAGTTCCGGGGACATTGGCCACGAGGCAGCCAGTGGGAAAGGGGACGTGACAGCTCTGTGAGGCCTCTCCCTTCGCCATGCCGAAACTACAAGACTGTTCTGTTGTGGCATGTGAATCGTCCATGGGCTGCGCGTGAGCTTCGGCTGCAAGGCTCCACAGGCCGATGAACATGAGTGAGAGTAGGGACCAGCGGTTCATAGTCCCGCATCGTAGCACAGAGATGTTTGGCAGGATGCTGAAAAATGAGTGGAAGGGTAGCCTGGTTGTCCTCCTGCTCGCGGATCGCGCACGCCCGGAAGGTGCTCGTTCGACGCGCGCAATCGAGGATCAACCAGACCACCCTTTTAACAAAGGCTAGTTAACTAGTGCAGCCTTGCTGGGCGGATTTATTGAACATCCTACAAGATAGTAAATCAGCATCCTGTTAGTACTCGCTTGGCTCACAGTGGGTCTATATACTCACCCCATGTTGTGGCGAGTGATGATTGTCGTGGGCTGTCTCGTGCTCGGCTGGTCCGGGTTGAGCTGTGCGGATGAGCCTGTCGTACTGGATGTTCGTACGGAACCCTCCGGCGGTGTGAAGGCGACGGCTACGATTCTCTTCCCGGTGGAACCGGCAATCATTCGCCAATTGTTAACCGACTATGCCCATTGGCCTGAGCTCTTCGATGTACGGATGCGGATGGCGGAGATACGGGAACAAGACGGCAAGGTGTTCACGGATATTCGGATCGACCATGCCCTGCTTCCAGGAGAGCGCCGTCTTCTAAGTGAGACGAGGACATTACCGACTGGAGAGTTGCTGACGGAATTGAAGGGGGGCGACTTCAAACAGTACCGCCGGTTCTGGAAACTTATTCCCATTGATGGTGGGGCTCATACGAGGGCCGAGTTCGAACTGGTGGTCGAGATTGATATGATGGTGCCGGATTGGATTGTCGCCGCAGCGATGCGGCGGGATCTGGAAACCCATTTTCGAATCGTGAGGGAAAAGGCGCTTGCACAGCAGGAGTTACAGTCGGGGCGATCACAGTGAGGGCTGGTGATCTGGTCTGTCTGGTTCATCTGGTCTATCCGGTCTGTCTGATACAACTAAAAAACAAGACAAACCAAACAAACCAATTAAACGAGACAGACCAGATAGACCGAACAGACCAAATGAACAAGACCGGCTGGCGGTCTTGTTCAGTACCCTGCTACTGAGGGAACGTGAACTCGGACAGCTCCGCCTTCTCAATCCCCTGCTTCACCAGCGCGCTCACATCGAACATCCGTTCGACCTTCTGAATGTCCTCGAGTCTGGTTCTCGTGCTGGGGTGCGGCGGGGTGAAGAGTGAGCAGCAGTCTTGATCTGGCTCAATCGATATGGCGAAGCTGCCGATCTGCTCAGCCTGGTCGGTGATTTCCACCTTGTCCATGCCGATGAGCGGACGCAGGAGCGGCAACTCTGCCGCCTCCTCAATGACCGTCAAGTTCTCAGGTGTTTGCGAAGCCACTTGCCCTAAGCTGTCGCCGGTGACGAGTCCCCAGCAGTGCTCGCGCTTGGCTAACTCCTGCGCGATGCGGATCATGACGCGCCGGTAGAGCACCACGCGAAATGGGGCTGGTGCGTTCGCCACAATGTCCTGCTGAATCTCCCCGAACGGGATGACATAGAGCATCGACCTATATTGATGGACTGTGAGGAGCTGCACGAGTTCGCGGACTTTCTCTTCTGAGGCGCGGCTGACGAGCGGCCTGCCGGAGAAGTGAACGAAGAGGGCGCGGCATCCGCGCTTCATCATGCGATAGGCTGCAACCGGCGAATCGATCCCTCCGGATATCAAGCAGGCGACTTTACCGCTGACACCCACCGGCATGCCACCCGGCCCCTGAATTTTTTTGGTCGCGTAGTAGACCTCTTTGGAGAGCAGTTCCAGATAGACTGTGAGGTCGGGATCTTTCAGGCTGACTTTCTTGCCGGTTCCTTCGCAGATGGCAGCGCCGACGTCCCGCGCGACCTCCATAGAGGTCAGAGTCAATCGTTTGTCGGCCCGTTTCGCCGAAACGCGAAAGGTAGAAAAAGACTCAGATTCGAGCGATGAGATGACCGCTTTGCTGAGCGCTCCAATATCTGGATTGGCCAGATCGAGCGGCAACCCATGGGCCAGGGAAAAATTGGCGATTCCGAAGACTCGTATGAGCCGTTCTTTGATAATTTGGTCCGGAACCGTATCAGGCAGGACCACGCGAATTCGGCTGCGAAGATTCTCGACGCGTCTCACGCCGAGGTCTTTCAGGGTCCATTGGATATTGCGTACGAGCCGCTCCTCGAAATATTCCCGGTTGCGGCCTTTGAGGGCGAGTTCGTGGTAGTGGACGATCGCGCAGCGCATTGTTAAGGCCGTGAGGCGTGAGGGGTGAGGCGTGAGGGGTTGACCGACACGGTTGCGGTCTGTAGACGACTATTCTTCTTAAGATGGCGAAGTAGCCCACTCAACATTTTGTCGATTCGCTGAATCTGGCCATCAAGCTTTTCCCAGTCTCCATCGGGGACATAATTGAGACGTCGTGCGATTTCTAAATGTGTATCCAGTTCACTAAGAGAACCTTGAGCGATGTGGATGTAGTTGGCAAATTCCTTCTTCGTTTGCCGTGCCGCATCTTCGGCAATATTGCTTGGGACACTGGTGGCGGCCCTACGCAGTTGACTGATAAGAGCAAATCGCTCTTCTTGGGGAAACCGCTCCGTTATTTGATAAATAGCCATGACAAGATCGACTGAGGAGTTCCAAGCATCAAGGCGTCTATGTGGTTTCTCCATCGATGTAT
>CAMDRK010000068.1 GCA_945906715.1 Nitrospira lenta | reverse complement strand
ATAAGGGATGGCTTGGCTGAGTCCCCCATTGCGCGCGTCCAACGAGGGCCTTCTGAGGCCGCGCGTTGCGCGAGCACAGGGGACTCACCGAGCCATCCCTCCCCCGCTGGCGGACTTTTTCAACAGCCTGCCTAGGATTCTTCGACCTGGATGACCGCCTTGCCCTTATACGTTCCGCAATTCAAGCAGGTGTAATGAGGCAGCTTGATCTCGTGGCACTGGGGACAGACGGACATGCCCGGAGGGGTGATGCGCAGCTTTTGCGTGCGCCGCTTATCGCGGCGTTCCCGTGAATGTTTATGTTTCGGATTCGGCATGGCAACTCCTTCTCACGTTCGATAGCTGACGGTCCTACTACGAATCTGACGATCCGCCGGTCTTGCGTTTCATGCTCTGAACCACCCGAAATTTCGGAATTGGCGGTTCCACGGCACAGTGACAGGGCCCCTCATTCAAATTCTTCCCGCATTGCGCACAGAGCCCCAAACAATCGTTGTTGCAAAGCGGCTGCATCGGCGCCGATAGAATCACGTGTTCACGCAACATGGGAGCTAGCTCCAGCTGATTGCCCTGGTATTGATACTGATCGTCCGGCTCCTCTTCCGGCTCAGCCTCCACGACCTCCGCGCGCGCCTTTCGGGGATCGACTCGCTTCGGATGACGAGGCGATGACTTGGGCTCCGGAACAAAGGCCGCCCGCACAGAAAAAGCCAGCAAATCCTCATACCCCTTCAAGCAGCGCACACATTCGCGAATGATCGTGCCTTCCAGCACTCCGGTCACGGCAACCAGCCCTTCGATATTGGTCAGGTCCAGGCTCACAGCCAGCGGTCCCAGGACTACCGCATCGTCCTCGGTGAGTCCGAGTTCTTCCGCCGTAACCTCACCGACCAGCGAAAGCCCATCGACAGTGATGTCAGCCAGCAGCGGCCTGAGCAGTTCCATCGTGGCGCCTACCTGCATTCCTATCCCCAACGTGATAATTATCGTTCTTCTGCAAAGCTGATAAGTGCAATGTGCCGAGCCCGCTTGACGGCGGCCGTCAATTCGCGCTGATGCCTCATGCAATTGCCGGAGATGCGCCGCGGGACAATCCGACCCCGCTCAGTCAAAAAGTTTCTCAGCAGTCCGACATCTTTGAAATCGATCGACCCCTTCTCGATACAAAACCTGCAAGGCCGTCTACGCTGAAAAAACCGTCCTCCACCGCCGCCGTCTCGGTCTCCGCCTTGTTGCTGTTCACGCTCCATAAACCGTCTCCCTATTTGTTGGCAGGACGCTCAAAAAGCTCGCCGGCCTGCCTTGTTCATTTGGTCTATCTAGTCTGTCTGGTCTATTCGGTCTGTCTTATCTTTGGTTGAGCGGAACTAACCAGATAAACCAGACAGACGAGATAGACCGCACAGACCTGGCTTCGTCTAGACATGCTCGTCAGATTCAAACCCCGGGTCATCGTGCACAGGCGCCTCAGCCCCGCCTCCGCCACCATCCTGGCGTTTCGGCATGAACGTCACTGTTTGGGCCACCACCTCATGCTTGCTGCGCTTCTGGCCGTCTTCCGTTTCCCATCGGCGATGCTGCAACCGGCCATCGACGATGATTCCGTTCCCCTTGCTAAGATACTGCCCGCAATGTTCCGCCTGCTTACCAAAGACGACAATGTCGACAAAGCAGACTTCTTCTTTCAATTCGTCACCCTGCTTGTACCGCCGGCTGACCGCGAGGCCCAAACTGGCCACCGGCGTCCCGTTCGGCGTATACCGCAGCTCAGGATTCCGCGTGAGGTTCCCGAGAAGAATGACTTTATTAAACCCGGCCACCGGCGAACTCCTCTGATGATGTCTCGAGCGGCCGTGGCGGCACCAGTTCTTTTTTGAGGTGGACGGTCAAAAACTTGATGATGGTGTCTTCCAGACGATAAGACCGTTCCAATTCACCGACCGTGATGTTCGGCGCTCTGAAGTAGAAGTAGACGTATGTGCCCTTGCGTTCCCGCTTCACCTCGTAGGCGAGTTTCTTCTTGCCCCAATTTTCTGATTTGATGAACTTTGCGCCGGTCTTTTCCGCCACTGCCTTCATCTTCTCGATCAAGGCAGTGGTCTCCTGGTCGGAGACAGACGCACGAATAATGAACAGAGACTCGTAGAGCTCCATGCAGCAATCCTCCTGGACGAAGGCCCCCAAACGAGTTGGGAGCAAGGTGTGGGCACGCTGGATTCAGCCAGCGCGAAAGGGTGAAGCTACCACAGGCCTTGAGAAGGTGTCAACGAACAGCCACTGCTGGACCCTGTCTCACCTACTTCCTTCGCTGGAACATTCGTGATGGTGCATTCGGTGGAGGCGAAGGACGGAAGCTTGGCCCACCAGGATTGGGAGAAGGTCTGCCGGAAGGGTAGCCATAATAGGGATAGCCAGATCGATAACCAGGCCCATATCCGGAGAAGCCTGGATAGTAGGCAAAAGGGCTCCACCAGAATCCGGGACTAAAGTAGAAGGGATTGGACTGGTCATACACATCTGCGTACCCATTCTCCTGAGCCTGACTGAGCATGTCTATCCGCTGTTTCTGATGCAGCGACTCGGCGCAGGCCGTGAGGCTGAACAGTACGACTCCTCCTATCATGGCCGTCGTCCATCGAGTCAACATGGCACCCTCCCTCAGAAATGGTAGGAGACGCCAACTGATAATTGGTGCGCCCTGTATGTACTGTCGAATCCACCGAACGAACCGAAGGCGTCATCAAAGCCAAACTTCGCATCTGTGTATTTATATTCTGTGAACATCGCCACGCTGGGTGTCACAAATGCACGGATTCCCGTGAGAAAATTGAATCCGATCGAAACCTGTGTGTCCGACTCAGTTTCCACCGAACGGCCCAAGCGCGCGACTAAGATACCCGGGCCGATGCCGAGGTAGGGCTGGAAAGTCGCGCCTGGGTATCGCAACAGCATATTCGCGCCGATATTCGTCACCCCCAGATGAATGCCGGGGCTAATGCCGAGCTGCTTCACATGCGGTGTACTATGGAAGACATCCAACTCGAATCCTAGCGACCCGTGAAAGGGATAGACGCCGACCTTCCCGCCATACGCAAGGCTGTTCTTCATGTCAAAATCTTGCAGTTCAATACCACTGAACGGACCTGTGGTTGTGACGTTGCGCAAGGAGTCAGCGAAACTGTGCCCGACTTGGCCCGCCACGTACCATTCAGCCTTCGCTGGAACGGCAATCAAAGATAAGGCTGTAAGAAGGATGCAGCTAAAGACGAATCGTTGTTGAACGCGCCGCGGCTGGATCATGAGGTGCTCCATGAGCGATGCTTGGATTGATTGTACTAAGAATATTTCTAGAAATGTGAGGAAGGGGTGAAAGAGCAGCTTGGATTAAGGAGAATTAATAATGATGGCGGCCTGCTTGGGCTCAACCGCTCCCTTGCCTCCGGAGCGACCCTTCCGGGCTTCGTCGAGTGGAAACCTTCGGGAATTCCTTCAGCCACGGTCATACGACCGCAGTACTTCAGTCAGTTCCGGCTTTCCCTCTCACCTCAGCCTCGGTGGGTCCCCGCTCCTCCAACAAAGTCCACTCTGAGCCCAGGCAGGCCCCTGAAAACTAGAATGTCCCCGTTCCTCAGCCCCCCCTGGAGAATCGGAGGCTGGATAACGGCGCTTACCGGGCGTTGTCGGAGAAGGAGTAACCAGGCGAGACTTTGCCAGAAAGAAATATGAAAACCAATTGTAGTTGCGTTGCGGATGGCGCCGAGATGGGAACCCGTCCGCCTTAGCTTTTAGGTTTTGTAAAGGGGGGCCCGATTGGTCTCCGACTGCGCGCGTTATCCCAATCCGCCCAGCTCACTTTCAAGGGCAGCCTGGTCGATCCTCGATTGCGCGCGTCGAACGAGCACATTCTTATCGTGCACGTTCCGCGAGCAGGAGGACGACTAGGCTGCCCTTCCCATCCTTCTGAGGCCGCGCGTTGCGCGAGCAAAGGAGACTAACGGGCTACCCCTTCCCCTCCTACACCGGGCGGGGTGAGCGCGCGCTTGGGCTGCTCAAAAAGGCCATCCAACAAGGCCTCAGTCATTTTAGGGGGTGGCTGGGATAATCCCAACTGCGCGCGTCCACCGATCACTTTCTGAAGTGAGGGGTGCGCGAGCAAGGGATTGTCCCAGCCACCCCCATCTTTTTTCAGCAGCCTGTTAGACGTTGAAGCGGAAGTAGACTATATCCGCTTCTTTGATGACGTAGTCCTTCCCTTCGAGCCGAAACAGCCCCTTCTCCTTCACCTTCGCCTCTGACCCGCAGGCCATCAGATCGTCGTAGTGATAGACCTCGGCGCGGATGAAGCCTCGCTCCATGTCGGAGTGGATCTTGCCCGCCGCTTGCGGCGCCTTCATGTTCTTTGGAATAGGCCAGGCGCGCGATTCAATTTCACCGGCAGTGAAGAAGGTCACGATATTCAGCAACGTGTAGGCTTCACGGGTCAGCCGTACAAGGCCCGATTCCGTGAGACCCATTTCTTTCAAGAAGTCGATTCGTTCGGATTCTGGCAGCGTGGAGAGTTCGGCTTCGAGCTGGCCGCAGATCGTGACGACACGCGCGCCACGTTTATCGGCAAACTCGCGAACCGCCTTCACCATCGCCTCATCAGCGCTGGCCTGCTCCGACACGTTCGCCACGAAGAGCACCGGCTTCGCCGCCAGCAACTGACATTCATCGAGCACCAGGCGTTCTTCAGGGGTATAGGTCAGGTTGCCCAGCCATTCGCCCTTGTCGAGCAATCCGATCAGTTTGTCGATGAAGGCCATCTCAAAGGCGGCCTTCTTATCGCCCGCTCGAACTTTCTTTTCCGTCTTTTGCTTCCGCCTGTCGAGAGTGTCGAGATCGGCCAACAGTAACTCGGTTTCAATGATACCGATGTCACGGAGAGGGTTCACCGCTCCGCTGACGTGCACGACATCTGTCCCTTGGAAACAACGGACGACATGGAGCAGTGCATCGACTTCGCGGATGTGCCCGAGAAACTGATTGCCGAGGCCTTCACCCTTGCTGGCCCCTTCGACCAGGCCGGCAATATCGCGGACCTCCAGCGTACTATAGGTTGTCTTTTTCGACTTGAAAAGGTCGGTAAGAACGATAAGGCGCGGATCTGGCACCGGGGCGATGCCAGTATTGGGATCGACGGTCGCGAAGGGATAGTTGGCCGCCAAGGCGCCACTACCAGTGAGCGCGTTGAAGACGGTAGTCTTCCCCACGTTCGGAAGCCCAATCATGCCGCAACAGAGTCCCATAGGCTTAACTCAGTTCTGAGTTATGAGTGCTGAGTTCTAAGTTATTGGGCTGCCCCTGAAAAACTCAGAACTCTCAACTCAGAACTCACAACTCGTTGTTTTCCTCTCGTTCCCGCACATTAAACTCATTCATCGCCACCGCTAGACCTCGATGGATCAAACATTCCAACGCATCGACGGCACGGTCGAGGCAGGGGTTCAATACTTCAAGCTCAGCGCTCGTAATCGCCTCCAACACATAGTCCGCTGAATCCTGACGCGGTGCCGGACGACCGATTCCGATCTTGACCCGCACAAACTGGGGCGTACCGATCGCGTCGATGACCGACTTAATCCCGTTATGCCCCCCATGTCCACCAGCTTGCTTGATCCGTAGACGCCCCAGATCGAGGTCGAGATCGTCATGGACGAGGATCAGATTGTCGGCGCTTAGTGAGTATTCTCGCAGGAGGCCTTTGAGCGGAGGGCCGGTGATGTTCATCCAATCCAGGGTGCCGGCGAGCTCAAGGAGCTCAGACCCGAGTCGTCCCGATCCACGATGCGCCATACCGCGCTTGGCGAGACGGACTGACCATCGAGCGGCAGCCCGCTCGATGACCCACATACCGGCGTTGTGGCGGGTTGGGGCATAGGCAGCACCCGGGTTGCCCAGCCCAACGATGAGATGCACCGTTACTTCTTCTTTTCGGATTCTTTCTTATCAGCCTTTGGCGCTGCAGCACCCTTCTTGTCGCCACCCTTGGCATCAGGAGCGGCAGCCGCCGCACCAGCCTTCGCCGGTTCACCACCTTCAGCGCCTTCACCTGCCACCTTACCCTTCCCAGCCACCTCAGGCTCTTTTCCAGCCTCCGGTGCGGCTGCGCCGCTCGCCAGGAGCGATTCAAGCTTGGCTTCCGTCATCGGCGCCGCCACACTCACGACCATCTGCTCGGGATCGTCGAGATAGCGAACCCCTTCACGCGCGGCCAAGTCTTTCAGGTGGAGACCTTGCGCAATGGCAAGCCCTGAGGCATCGACCTCGATGAAGTCCGGCAACGCAGCCGGCAGACACTCGATATGCAACTCACGCATATTGTGGTGAAGGATACCGCCTTCTTTGACGCCGGCCGGCACTCCTCCGGTTAAATGCAGGGGCACCTTCACGCGAATCGGCTTGTCCATGGAGATTTCAAACAGGTCCGCATGCAGGATGTTCCCCTCGACCGGATCGACCTGGAAATCGCGCAATAGCGCGGTGCGGTTCGGTTTAGATTTCGCGCCGGTGAGCGTAAGCGATACGAGCGCAGCTCCTCCCGCCTGTGCCTTCAAAATCTTGACCAGGCTATCGGGTTCAATCGTCAGGAGCAGGCATTCGCCCTGCCCATACAACACGCCGGGAACCTTACCCTCCCGTCGAAGCTGGCGGGCCGCGCCCTTTCCCGTTTTCTCTCTCACTGTGACTGCTAAATCAAACCTCATGATAGTCCTCCGTCTTTCTCTCGCCGATCTCTAGATATGTTCAATTTAGGCAAACAATGAACTCACTGACTCATCTTCATGGATTCGCCTGATTGCCTCGCCTAACAGTGGCGCGACCGACAATTGATGTAACTTCGGGCAGCTCTGCTCTTTGCCCCGTAACGGAATCGTGTTGGTCACGATCACTTGCTTCAAGCAGGATTGCTGGATCTGGGTCAAGGCCGGCCCAGTGAGTACTGCGTGGGTACAGGCGGTCCACACTTCCCGCGCTCCGCGATCCATACAGGCCTGAGCCCCCTTCACGATGGTGCCCGCCGTGTCAATCATGTCGTCCAGCAAAAGCGCACTCTTGCCTGCGACGTCGCCGATGATGTTCATGATCGCCGTCTGATTCGGTCCTTCACGCCGTTTATCGATAATCGCCAAACTCGCGCCGAGCCGCTTCGCAAAGGCGCGCGCACGCTCGACTCCACCCGCATCCGGCGAGACAACCACCAAGTCGCTCAACTTCAGCTTCGTAATGTAATCCAAGAGTACCGGCAGCGCGTAGAGATGGTCCACCGGCACATTGAAGAACCCCTGGATCTGCCCCGCATGGAGGTCCATGGTCAGCACTCGATCGGTACCGGCGGTACTGATGAGATCGGCCACGAGCTTGGCTGAAATCGGCACACGCGGCTGATCTTTGCGATCTTGGCGCGCATAGCCGAAATAGGGGATGACCGCGGTGATACGATTCGCAGAGGATCGTTTAAGCGCATCAATAATAATGAGCAGCTCCATAAGAGAGTCATTGACGGGCTGGCAACTCGATTGCACGACGAACACATCGCCGCCACGAACGTTCTCCTCAATCTTGACGCGAATTTCTCCGTCACTGAATGACGACACCGTGGCTGCACCGAGCTTGGTCCCAAGGTAGGAACAAATCTCATGGGCCAGTGCCGGATTCGAATTGCCGGAGAATATCTTTAGCTCCCTGCTCATCGATTCCTCAGAGGGTTCATATCTGCCACTGCGTCACGGTCTGATTACGTATTATATGGTTCGTCTCGACGGCGGGCGTCGGTGGGCATGATCGTAGCCCGCCTACTTCATTCGCTGCGCGCTGTTGAGGAAGCCAACTAAGGGGTTAGAATTTAGCGGAATGCACGGGGAGTTGTCAACCGAGCCACGAAGACAGTTTATCTTATCGTGGGCGTTCATCTTGCCAGACGAGCGGGCCCGAGCAGGTGAAAACGACAAAAGCTGTCATCGAGCTCTCATTTACGAACTGGGCCTGGGCCTGGCGCGCGCGCGCTTCGTTCGTGAAGACCCCAAACACCGTCGCCCCGCTTCCAGACAGCAGCGCGATCTCAGCCCCATAATTCAGTAGATTCCGTTTAATTTCTCGAAGCTTCTCATGTGCGGCAAAGACCGGCCCCTCGAAATCATTCTCTGCTGCCGCAATCAATTGGTCCCAGCTCACGTGCGATTGCCGGTCGAGGTTCTGCTGAACCGGCGAGAGCGGCGTCACCGCAAGCCTGGTGGCAGCCAATTCTTGATAAGCCCACTTGGTATTGACCCCAAACCCCGGGTTGACGAGCACGACCCAGCGCCCCCCGTCAACGATGACCGGACGAACTGTTTCTCCACGGCCCGCCACAAACGCTGATGGAGCAAAGAGAAAAAATGGCACGTCGCTGCCCAACGATTGCCCCGCATCGGCCATCTGCGTCGGAGACCACCCCAACCGTAATAAACGGTTCAACCCTATGATGGTGGCTGCGGCATCGCTACTCCCACCGCCAAGTCCGGCTCCCATCGGAATGCGCTTACGCAACTCAATGTCGAGCCCGATCGATTGCTGAGATCGCGCCAACACCTCGGCTGCGGCGCGATAGACAAGGTTACTCCGGTCTGCCGCCAGCTGCGTTGCGTCACATCTCAGCTCTATCTCCGTCCGATCAGAACGCAAACGGATCTGCACCTCGTCTTCGAGGGCAACCGTCTGCATGATCGACCAGAGATTGTGGAACCCGTCGGGGCGACGGTCGAGGATACGCAGGACCACGTTGATTTTGGCAGGAGCGAAGACGGTGATCTCGGACGGGCTCGACTGCGGATTAATCACGGCCTCCCTTGATGGCATACTTCTCTAGCCGATAGCGAAAGGATCGTGTATTGAGCTTGAGAAGCCGTGCAGCCTTTTTCTTTACCCACATGGCCCGTTCGAGCGCTTTCAAGAGCAGGTCTTTTTCAATGCCGTTGATCAGTCCTTCCAAGTCCAGCCCCTCTTCGGGCAAATCAGTGGGCACTCCCTGCTGCTGAGGAATCACAACCCGATGAAGCCAACCACGAATATCCTGATCGGAAACTGGCGCACCGGCGGAAAATGTGACCACGCGCTCAATCAAGTTCTCAAGCTCGCGCACGTTACCGCGCCATTCATGGCCCAGCAACACGTGCATCGCCTCCGATGTCAAGACGGGAACCGGCTTGCCGCTTTCCTGTGAAAACTTATCGAGAAAATGTTTGACCAGAAGCGGAATGTCTCCCGTTCGAAGTCGCAACGGTGGGAGCCGAATCGGAATCACGTCTAAGCGGTAGTACAAATCTTCGCGAAATGAGCCGTCGGCCACAGCTTTTTCAAGATCCTTATTGGTTGCGGCTACGATGCGCACATCGACCTTGACATCCTGATTGCCGCCCACACGCCGAAACTCCCGTTCTTGAATGACCCGCAGCAGCTTGACTTGAATGGTCGGAGCGGTATCGCCGATTTCATCCAAGAAGATTGTTCCGCCATTGGCGACTTCGAACAACCCGGCTTTATTGGCCATCGCACCGGTAAAGGACCCCTTCATGTGCCCGAAAAGCTCACTTTCGAGCAACGTCTCCGGCACGGCGCTGCAATTCACCGCAACAAACGGCATTGGGCTCCGGGCACTATTATAGTGAATCGCACGCGCCACCAACTCTTTTCCCGTTCCGCTTTCTCCACAAATCAGCACATTGCTCTTCGCGTCTGCGACTTTACGCACCACATCAAACACCTTCTGCATGCTTTCGCTCTGGCCGACGAGCTGCGCAAATGACGATTGGCTCGCCATTTCACGTTTTAATAGAATATTCTCCGTCGAGAGTCGCCGTTTCTCCAAGGCGTTGCGGATGATCAGCTGCACTTCATCGACCTGGAACGGCTTGGTCAGGTAATCGTATGCGCCCTGCTTCATCGCATCGACTGCCGAATCCGCTGTCGCAAACGCCGTTATGACGAGGACCACGGTTTCAGGAGAAGAAGACTTCACCGCCTTCAGGACCGCCATGCCGTCGGCTTTCGGCATCCGGAGGTCCGTGATAACGAGATCGAAGATTTCCTTGCCTATGAAACCGATGGCCTCTTCGCCATCCGACGCTTCGGTGACAATATAGCCTGCACGCTTGAGCATGATGCTCAAGACTTCGCGCAACCCCCGCTCGTCATCGACAACTAGAATTTTTTCCACGGTGTCCGTCCCTCATGCCATAACCGCACCCCGGCATCCCCTGAACGCGGCATACATACCACAAAACGCGAGCCTTGACGCTCCTGACTTTCGACCTTAATCCACCCCCCGTGCAGATCGACGATGCGATGCACGGCTGCGAGGCCCAATCCTGATCCTTCTTTCTTCGTCGTGAAAAACGGAAGAAATATCTTGTCGAGGTTTTGTTTCGGAATCCCTTCCCCAGTGTCTTGAAACGCAATTTCGATGACGTCGCCCTTCCGACTGCCGGCATCGACATGGCGGCAGCTCGTCGAGATCGTCAACTGCCCCCCCTCCGGCATCGCTTCAAACGCATTCGTTGCCATATTCCAGAAGACTTGCCGCAGCTGATCTTGATCGACCAGGGCCGTGAGAGTCCCGGTTGCCAGGGACGTGACGATCTTGATCTTGGAACGTGTGCGCGCTTCATGTTGAACGAGATCGAGCGTCTCGGCAAGTACTTTATTGAGATCATGCTCCGCAAGATTGAGCGCCGGCGGGCGCGCATACTGGAGAAATTCAGTAATGATGTTGTCGAGCCTGGTGGCCTCTCGAATCGCAATGTCCATTAACCGGCGATTCGTTTCATCCTCCATCGCATCTTTTCGAAGCATTTGCATCGCGCCGGCCAACGCGCCGAGCGGGTTGCGGATCTCATGGGCCATCCCGGCAGACATTTCACCCAAGTTCGCCAGCCAATCCTTGCGCCGCATCTCCTCTTCGAGATCC
>CAMDRK010000067.1 GCA_945906715.1 Nitrospira lenta | reverse complement strand
GCACAGGGGATCAACCCTGTGCCTCCACTCTTCCTCTTCTTTCTTCCACTCACTCCCTCATGGCTGGAAAAGTTCCCCGGGGGAGCGACAGGGTTGAGGCCCTGACTGCGGCCGTCGAGCGAGCACATTCTGATCGTGCGCGCTCCGGGAGCAAAAGGGACTTAACCCTGTCGCTCCCCACTCTTCATGCCGCTTTTCCAGTCAACTTCACAATTTTTTGCGCCGCCTCCCACAAATCATTCGCCACTTCCAACTTCAGGCCCGACTCTGCCAACAGCTTACGGCCTTCATCAGCATTCGTCCCCTGTAGTCTGACGACCAACGGCACATTGATCTTCACTTCCTTGGCTGCTTCGATGACGCCATGGGCAATCCGCTCACAGCGAACGATCCCACCGAAGATGTTGATGAAGATGCCCTTCACGTTCGGATCTTTCAGTAGAATCCGGAATCCGGCCGCCACTGTTTCTTTCGTCGCGCCGCCGCCGACATCCAGGAAGTTCGCCGGCTCGCTGCCGGCCAGCTTGATGACGTCCATCGTCGCCATGGCGAGACCTGCGCCGTTCACCATGCAGGCGATGTTCCCATCGAGCTTGATGTAGTTCAGATTGCTTTCTCCCGCTTCGATCTCGAGCGGATCTTCTTCGTTGAGATCACGCATCTGCTGCACATCGGCATGCCGGAACAGTGCGTTGTCGTCGAACGAGACCTTGCCGTCCAGTGCAATGAGTTTCTTGTCACTGGTGATGACCAGAGGATTGATCTCGACCATCGCCGCATTCTTTTCCATAAACAGGCGATAGAGGTTCCCGAGCATCTGGATGAAGGGAGTCACGACGGCCGGTTCCATGGCAGGAAGCCCGAGCGCAAAGGCGGCGTTTCGTCCGTTATACGATTGAAATCCAACAGCCGGGTCGATTGCCTCCCGGATGATCTTCTCCGGCTTGTGGGCGGCAACTTCTTCAATCTCCATCCCGCCCTCGGTGCTGGCGATAAACACGGGCCATCCGCTATCACGATCTACGAGGAGGCTTACATACAATTCCTTGGCAATCGCAGCCCCTTCTTCGATCAGCAACCGCCGCACTTCCCGCCCCTTGGGACCGGTCTGGTGGGTGACGAGGGTCTTGCCGATCAGTTCCTTGACCAGGCCGGGAACGGCTGCCTTGTCTTTCGTAATCTTGACGCCGCCGGCCTTGCCTCGGCCTCCTGCGTGGATCTGCGCCTTGACGACAAAGACCGGAGTATTCAGTTCAGCGGCCCATGCCGCTCCTGCTTCGGGTGAAGTAATCTCTTTCCCGCGCGGAACCGGAATCCCGAATTGCCCGAACAGCTGCTTCGCCTGAAACTCATGAACGTTCATCGTCGCTCCTTTGTCACTTGAGTGCTGAGGGCTAAGTCCTGAGTGCTGAGTAAGTGAAGAAGTCTTCCCGCTCAGAACTCAGCACTAACTTTCTTTTCTCGTATACGCCGGCAGGATCATCGGTGACACGATTCCGTTCGAACTGCCGTGTTTCTTGGCCTCGGCACGGAATCCCTTCAGATGCCCGACTGTCAACTTCCCTTGCGGCATGGCGGCGGCACGAACCGCAGCCGTCAGCCCGGATCGCTTTCCAAAGACCATCAGGTCGAGGAGGGAATTCCCCATCAATCGGTTTCGTCCGTGCAATCCGCCGGACGCTTCGCCCGCGACGAAGAGATTGTGCACATTGGTTTCTGAATTGGTATCGATCTTCACTCCGCCGTTCTGGTAATGCAACGTCGGGTAGATCAAGACCGGATCTTTGCTGATATCGATGCCGAATCGGTCGAACTGCAGCATCATCGCAGGGAAATGCTTTTCCAGCGTGCCGGGACCATGTTCGGCATCGAGCAGCGGGGTATCGAGCCAGACGCCAACGCGCCCGGACATCGTGCGGATACCGCGCCCCTCTTCACACTCCCGGATGATCGAGGAGGACACAACATCGCGGGTATCCAATTCGTTGACGAACCGTTCACCCTTCGCATTGACCAAATGTCCACCTTCGGATCTGATCCCCTCCGTCACCAGCGCCCCGATGAGCTGTTCGGGATAGACCGCGCCTGACGGGTGATACTGGAACGTGTCGATCTGCGTAAGCTTGGCGCCCAGTCGATAGGCCAGGCAGAGCCCATCGCCGGTGGCGCCATAGTGATTGCTGGTTGGGAATCCCTGAATGTGGAGCCGTCCGATCCCGCCGGTCGCCAGGATGACGGACTTGGCTGCGACAACGACGTGGCGGTGGTTATCGAGATCTTTGAAGATGGCGCCGGTGCAGTTGCCCTTCTCATCGCTCGTCAGCTCAACCGCAGCGCAGAACTCGAGTAACTGAATGTTCTGATTCAATACCTCGTCCTTGAGCACGCGCATGATTTCAAGGCCTGTATAGTCAGAACAGGTCAGGAGGCGAGGTTTTGAACTGCCGCCGCCTTTCTTCACATGGAGGTTGCCGTCCCCATCACGATCGAACAGCACACCCAGGCTCAACAGCCACTTCGCAATCGAGGGGCCTTCCTCGACCATCACCTTGAGCAGTTGATGGTCGTTCTGCATGTGGCCGCCCTTCAGCGTATCCACAAAATGCGTCACAGGTGAGTCCCCTGGCGCGACCGAAATCTGCATGCCCCCTTGAGCCATCACGCTGTTGGAGTCGCCGAGACGGAGCTTCGTCGCCAGAATAACCTTGGCGCCGGACGTATGGGCATGGAGCGCCGCCGCACAGCCGGCCCCCCCACCACCCACCACCAGGACATCGGTCGTGTAATCGGCCGTCAGATCGAACTCGTCTGCAATGGAACTGTCGCCCTCCAGCAGTGATGCCAGCTCAACGACCGTCTTATCCCCACCATTGGGACCGAAACGGATCGGCCGATAGGCCCGCTCACGATAATCCGGATGATATTTGTGGATCAGTTGGTCGCGATCCGCCGGAGAGAACTTGGGAAGGGTCTGCTTGCGTCGAGCATCTCGCGTTCCGTGAACGATCTGTTGTAGTGCGTGGACATCCATGGATTCAATTCGTCAATCGTCATTCGTCAAAGGTCAACGGTAGGGAGTCTGCAACAATCTCCTCACCCTTGACGGTTAACTATTGACCAATGACGCCTCACTTGACGGTTGCGCAGTGATCGGCCAGTTCTTTTTCGCTCATCTTGAGGATCGTGGCCCACTCGTCGTCGAAACGGCCATCTTGAATTTCCTTGATGCGCGCGTCCAAGCCCAAAGGCTTTTCGGTGAAATGAGCTCCCTGCGCCCGGCTCACGTAGAGGGCCACGAGATTGGGAGCGATGTCCGCAATGCAGACCGGCGTGCACATCCCGCACATGACGCAATCCATGAACATCTCGGACACACTCTTGAAATCTCCGAAGACGGCCTTCCAGACTCCCTCCCGCACATCGATCTTCTGCGGGCAGGCTTCGGTGCAAGCGTTGCAGTTTCGGCAAAGCGGGGCTTCGGGATAGAGATTGAAGAGGTCCTGCTTCGGATCTTTGAGCGTCTGAATATCGTAGGTGGCCTTCCGGGCCGGGAACGGCGGCATCATCGTGATCGACATACCATCTTGTACCGCCATTTGGCAGGCCAGGCAGGTCCTCACTTTCGGATCATCTTTGGTCCGATAGTAGGCCGCGCAGGCGCCGCAGAACCCGCCAAGACAGCCGGCCCCACGGACGACTTCCTGGCCCGAGTACCACAGAGCCTTAATGATCGTGATCCCCTCCGGCACTTCATACTTCTTGCCGGCGATCTCAACCGTGACCATCTTGTGCCGGATGACTTCCGGCTGATCAATGATGTTCGTATCTTCTTGTGCCATCTTTCCCTCGAATCGGTGAGGGGTGAAGGGTAAGGGGTTAGGTGAGAAGCCACCCCTCACTGTTCACCCCTTACCCCTTACCGTTTTCAGGCAATCGCATCCACGATCGCGTTTAACGTCTGGCTTGGACGCATCGCTTTTGACGCCTTGGCATCGTCAGGATGATAGTACCCGCCGACATCGACCGGCTTGCCCTGAGCCGCGAGTAATTCGCCCGTGATCTTGGCTTCATTATCCGCCATCTCCTTGGCGATCTTGACAAAGCGCGCTGCCAGACCCTTATCCTGAGTCTGTTGCGCCAACGCTTGGGCCCAATACAACGCCAGATAGAAATGGCTCCCGCGATTATCGATTTCGCCGACTTTACGGGCTGGCGACTTATTGCTCTCCAGGAACTTCGCATTGGCCTGATCGAGCGCGTCGGCCAAAATCTTTGCCGCTTGGTTGTTCCCCACCTTGGCAAGATGTTCCAATGAGGCGGCGAGCGCGAGGAACTCACCGAGCGAATCCCAGCGCAAATACCCTTCCTCCTGGAACTGCTGCACATGTTTGGGCGCGGAACCGCCGGCGCCGGTTTCGAACAAACCGCCGCCGTTCAGCAGAGGAACGATCGAAAGCATCTTGGCACTGGTCCCGATTTCGAGAATCGGGAACAGGTCTGTGAGATAGTCCCGCAACACGTTTCCCGTCACAGAGATCGTATCTTTGCCTTCCTTGATCCGCTCCAATGAAAGGCGCGTCGCCTCTGCCGGCGTCATGGTCCGAATGTCGAGACCCTTGGTATCATGATCTTTTAAGTAACGTTCGACCTTCGTGAGCAATTGGGCATCGTGCGCTCTGGTCTTGTCCAGCCAAAAAACTGCCGGGGCTCCGGTAGCCTTCGCACGATTCACCGCCAGCTTGACCCAGTCCTTGATCGGCGCATCCTTCACCTGACACATCCGCCAGATATCCCCTTCTTCCACCTGGTGTTCCAGTAACGTCTTCCCCGAGGCATCCACCACGCGAATCGTGCCGTTACCCGGCGACTTGAAGGTCTTGTCGTGCGAGCCATATTCTTCCGCCGCTTGCGCCATGAGGCCGACGTTAGGCACGCTGCCCATCGTCTTCGGATCGAAGGCGCCGTGCTTCTTACAGAACTCAACGACCTCGTGATAGACCGGCGCGTAGCTGGAATCCGGAATCACACACTTAGCGTCAGCCGCCTTGCCATCAGGGCCCCACATCTTGCCGCTGTCGCGAATGACCGGGGGCATGGAGGCATCGATAATGATGTCGCTGGGCACATGCAGGTTGGTGATTCCCTTGTCGGAATTCACCATCGCCATCGGAGGCCGCTTCTGGTACACAGCTTGAACGTCGGCTTCGATGGCTTTGCGCTGATCCTCGGGCAGAGCTTTGATCTTCGTGTAGAGATCGCCAAGGCCGTTGTCCGGATCCACACCAAGCTTTTTGAGCGTCTCGCCGTGTTTTTCGAACACGTCCTTATAAAACACCGTCACGGCATGACCGAAGATCTTGGGATCCGAGATCTTCATCATGGTAGCCTTCATATGAATCGAGAACAGCACGCCCTGCTTCTTGGAATCTTCGATCTGCTCCTCCAGGAACTGCCGCAGAGCCTTCTTGCTCATGAAGGTGGCGTCGATGATTTCATTGGCCTGCAATGCCACTTTCGGCTTGAGCACAGTCGTCTTGCCGTCCTGACCGACGAACTCGATCTTCGCATCGGTCGCCGCAGTCATGGTCACGGACTGTTCGTTGGACCGGAAATCCCCACCCTTCATATGGCTGACATGCGTCTTGGAGTCGGGACTCCAAGCTCCCATCTTATGGGGATGTTTTCTGGTGTGAGCCTTCACGGAGAGCGGCGCACGGCGATCGGAGTTGCCTTCGCGCAAAACCGGGTTGACGGCGCTGCCCTTAACTTTGTCGTAGCGGGCCTTGATGTCCTTCTCTTTATCGTCTTTCGGACTCTCAGGATACTCGGGAAGCTTATAGCCCTGACTTTGCAATTCCTTGACCGCTTCTTGGATCTGAGGAAGCGACGCGCTGATGTTCGGAAGCTTGATGATATTCGCCTCCGGTGTCTTGGCCATCTCGCCCAATTCTGACAAGGCATCCGCCTGCTTCTGCTGCGGCGTCAGGTAATCGGGAAACACGGCGAGGATACGTCCGGCTAGTGAAATATCACGCAATTCAACGGCTACGCCGGCCGCCTTGCTGAAGGCGTTGATAATCGGCAGAAACGAATAGGTCGCCAGCATGGGCGCTTCATCGGTCTTCGTATAGATAATTTTGTCCGCTTTGGTCGTCATGGTGATCCCTCTTTTCGCTCCTTGTTAATTCAGCGCATTGAGCGCCGAACCGGCCTTGAACCATGCAATCTGCTGCTCGGTGATGCTGTGGTTCGCCTGAATGGTGAGTGACTTGCCATCCGCCTTATGGATGGTCACTTGCACCGGTTTGCCAAGAGCCAGACTGCTTAGCCCTGTCACGCTGATGCGGTCCTGTTGCTCGATCTTCTCGTAATCCTTCGGGTCAGCGAAGGTCAACGCCAAGATCCCCTGCTTCTTCAAATTAGTCTCGTGAATGCGGGCAAAACTCTTCGTGATAACGACGAGCACATTGAGGAATCGCGGCGACATGGCCGCATGTTCGCGGCTGCTGCCTTCCCCGTAATTCTCGTCGCCGACCACGATAGAACCGATGCTCTTCGCTTTGTACCGGCGGGCAATCTGGGCCATGGTCAGCCCCGTTTCGCCCGTTAAGACATCCGTCCCCTTGCCTGGCTCGGGGAAGAACGCATTGTTCGCTCCCATGAACATATTGTCGCTAATCCTGTCCAAATGGCCCCGGAATCTGAGCCAGGGACCGGCTGGAGAAATGTGATCGGTCGTCGTCTTGCCCTTGGTCTTGATCAAGAGCGGCAGCTTCTCAAAGTCCTTGCCGTCCCAGCGCGGAAAGGGCTGCAATAGTTGCAGCCGCTCGCTGGTCGGAGGAACTTCGACGGTCAAGCCCTCGCCACTGGCAGCCGGCGCAACGAATCCCTCTTCACCCTTCGCGAAACCCTTGGCCGGAAGCTCTTCACCAACCGGAGGCAGAAACTTGAATTCCTTGCCATCGGCTCCCTTGAGGGTCTGATTCACAGGATCGAAGCCAAGATCGCCCGTGATGGCGTAAGCCGTTACGACTTCCGGGCTCGCAAGGAACGACAATGTTTCATTGATGCCGTCGTTGCGGCCAGGGAAATTGCGGTTGAAGGAACTGACGATCGAATCCGCTTTTCCCTTCACCCCATCGGCCCTCTTCCACTGCCCGATACAGGGGCCGCAAGAATTAGACAACACTGTGCCGCCCAACTGTTCAAATGTCTCCAAGAACCCATCGCGTTTCATCGTGTTGTAAATGCGCTCGGAGCCAGGAGACACGAGGAACGAGGCCTTCGCTTTGAGCCCGGCCTTCAACCCCTGCTGAGCGATGTGAGCTGAACGGCTGATGTCTTCATAGGATGAGTTGGTGCAGCTGCCAATGAGCGCCGCCTTGAGCTGGACTGGATACCCCTTCTCCTTGGCTTCCGCCGCCATCTTAGAAATCGGCCTGGCAAGGTCCGGCGTATGAGGCCCAACGACGTGGGGTTCGAGCGTCGACAGATCGATTTCGACAATCTGGTCGTAGTACTTCTCAGGCGACTGAGCGACCTCGGGGTCCGGGACAAGCAATGACTGGTTGGCGATCGCAAGCTTGGCCAGATCTGCCCGATCCGTGATGTTCAGATAGGCAACCATCTTCTGGTCGAAGGGAAACACCGACGTCGTGGCGCCTAATTCTGCGCCCATGTTGCAGATCGTCCCCTTACCGGTCGCGCTGATGGTCTCTGCGCCAGGGCCAAAGTATTCAACGATCTTATTCGTCCCGCCCTTCACCGTGAGCAAGCCGCAGAGGTACAGGATCACGTCCTTCGGCGAGGCCCAGCCGCTCAACTTTC
This sequence comes from Nitrospira lenta, assembly GCA_945906715.1. Classification (GTDB taxonomy): domain Bacteria; phylum Nitrospirota; class Nitrospiria; order Nitrospirales; family Nitrospiraceae; genus Palsa-1315. The sequence goes on along the minus strand of CAMDRK010000067.1, from coordinate 3,236 downwards.
CAGTCAGGCGGATACCGATCAGTTTCGGATGGAGGACTTCCCAGGGCAGACCTGCCATCACTTCGCCTGCATCTGCGCCACCAACTCCAATCGCTAGGCCACCGAGCCCGCCACCGTTCGGCGTATGTGAGTCGGTGCCGATGATCAAACTTCCGGGAAACGCATAGTTCTCCAGCACGACTTGGTGAATGATCCCGGCGCCGGGTTTCCAGAAGCCAATGCCGTACTTCTTTGCTGCCGAGGCGAGAAAGTTATAGACCTCTGCGTTCTCATCCACCGCGCGGAGTAGGTCCTTCTCGGAACCCATCTCGGCGCGAATCAAGTGATCGCAATGGATGGTACTCGGCACGGCAGCTTGTGCCTTGTTGGCCTGCATGAACTGCAAGATGGCCATCTGGGCCGTCGCATCCTGCATCGCCACGCGATCAGGCCGCAGGGCCAGCATCGCCTTGCCACGTTCCCACACCTGGCTGTCGAAATCGTCCGCGTGCGAAACCAGCACCTTCTCCGACAGGGTCAGACCTCGGCCGAACTTCTTCCTGGCCTTCGCGAGCACATCAGGCATCTTCGCATACAAGTTTTTGGCTAGATCTATCGACATAACAGTTGCTCCTTGAAGTTCTGAGTGCTGAGTGCTGAGAGGGAAGACCAGGCTTCGTACTCAGAACTCAGCACTCGCTACTCAGCACTTACTTCAGCGGCGGCACTTCCCGCCGCTTCGGCGCCGCATAATTGACCAGATAATCGAACAGCCGGATCAAGCGGCTATCCTGCCGTTTCTGATCCACCCAATGTCCGATCAACCCGATCGTACGTGACAGAATGAAGAAGCCGTTCAAACTGTCGACCGGGAACCCGATGTCGACAAGGACCGCCGCCATCGTACCGTCCACGTTCAAAATCAGGTTGTCCTTCTTCACCGAGGTGATCTTTTCCACTTCGAGCGCAAAGTCCAGGCAGGGGGTCTTGATGTTCAAGCTCTTGACATACCCGACCAGCTCCTTCACCCGCTTGTCCGGATTACGCAGGCTCTTGACCCGATGTCCGATTCCCGGCACAGGCCCGTGGTTTTTCTTCATGTAGGCCAAGAAATCATCAACTGTCATTTTATTATCGACAGCATACTTGAAGAACCGGCCTGCGTCGGTCACGGCGCCGCCAAAACGAGGGCCGATCATGATGAGTCCGGCTGCCACCGACTGGGACATGCCAATTCCGGCACAGGCTGCAATGATCGTCCCAAGAGCCCCGCTCACGCAGGGGCCATGGTCGGCTGAGAGCATCATGATGCGCTTAATGATTTCAGCTTCTTGTTGGGAGATCAGGCGCTTATCCCACAACAGTCCTACGACATGGGGAATCTGGTAGCCTTTATTGATAAGTTCGGAAGCCGGGTATCCGTCGTAGCAGGGCTCATCGCCACGGTCGTCGCTGATGGTCGTACGAATCAGCGGAGCCACCATGACTTCGTCTGCCTTCATGGCCTCTTCAATCGACTTCGGCAACTTCGGCAGCACGAGCGGCTCAACCGGCTCCTTGACCTGGCCGGACTTCAACAGTTCCTGATAGGCTTCTTTGATCGCGGGGCCCAAGGCGCCGAATGTCGCCGGCACGTTGGCGCCGGACTTCTTGAGAGCATCGGACTTGGCACGGGCCGACCCTTCGCCTTTCAGGCCTTCCTTCGCGCCTGCATGGCCAAACTTCATACCCTTCGGCAAACTTTCCTGGCAGAAGCCGGAGACGACAGCGATCAACTTTACACGCCGTTTCTTGGCTCCATACCACTCGGCTGCCCGCTCTTCAAGATTGCCGCCCATTTCGCCGACGATAACGACCGCCTTCGTTTGCGGATCGTTTTCGAACATGTCGAGATAGCTGACGTAGTCGGTTCCCGGGTAGGCATCGCCACCGATCCCAATGGCCGTCGTGATACCGTCGGCGAACTGCGAGCAGATCCAAATAATTTCGTTGGAGAGACCGCCTGACTTGGTAATGACCCCGAACGAACCTTCGCGGTAGAGCTTCGACAGCACCAGGTTGTCGAATGCGCCGCCGATGACACCCAAGCGGCAGGAGCCGGCTGAAACGATCCCAATCGACGAGGGGCCGTTGAAGACCTTCCCGAGCTTGGTCGCATGATGGCCCAGGATCTTGGCATCTTTTTCAGGCACACCCTCGGTGATCATGGAGACCACCTTGATGTGCGAATCGTCCAAGGCTTCCAGCCCGCCCTTCAGGGCCCGATCCGCACCGATGTAGACAAGACTGGTGTTGATCTGGGGATGGTTCTTGGTCGCTTCCCCAACAGTCTTGTAGATGGGAACCGCCACGAGGCCGCTGCCGTAGGGAATTTCGTGTGTCTTGCCTGCGTCAGGAGGATAGACGAAGGCCAGGACGTTCAACGAGCGTTTAATCAGGTAGCAGAACTCGCCCATCCGGCGCGCGGCGTTCACGCCTGCGACGCCCCCCTGAATGACTACATAGGTATCTTTGTTTGCCAGGATGCTCATCGGGATCTCCCTCTTCTTTCAGTGCTGAGTGCTAATTCCGAAGTGCTGAGTGCTGAGACGGACGGAGCTTCCTCCTAACTCAGCACTCGTGCCTATTTCAGAAGCGCCTTATCGACGATATCGGTCAGTGGCGTGTTGCGGTCGAAGACGTTGATGTCGAACCCGTCGTCCTTGAGCGCGCGCATCGCATCGAGCCCTTCCTTCTCACGCGGGCCACCGCGGCGCACCCAAATTTTCACGTCCTTGAGTTTGCCCTCGGACTTCGCCTTGCGGAATCCGTTGATGATGCCACCAAATGTCTTCTTCACGTCGGTGAAATTGGCAATGGCGCCGCCGACGATGATGTTCTTGATCCCAGGCAACGAGCAGACCTTATCGGTCAGGACTTCCACTGCCCAGTCGGGTGGATCACCGGAATATTCTGCGTAATTGGCCAACTTGCCGCCACGGGCGACAACCGCATCGGAATAATAGACGCTGGCCCCGCCGCCCGCCGGGAGCATGGCCGTATCCCCGCCTGGAATCTCGATAAATTTGACCGACCCTTTGATCTTAGAATCGACTGCCATCACTTCCATTTCGTGCTTGGAATAGGCCCGACCGAATTCTGCGGCAAAGGCAAAGTTCCAATCGGGATGCCGGAACTTGGCGTCGCCATCGAGCAGCGTCACCGCATCCAGCGCGATCAGTTCACCGTCTTGCTCGCGCAGAACCACGGGGTTCAAT
>CAMDRK010000066.1 GCA_945906715.1 Nitrospira lenta | reverse complement strand
TGACACTCGTGCAGGATGGAATTCAAAAAATACTCGCCGGCTTGACCACCTATGAGCAAGTCAGAACAGTTGCCATGCGGTAGCCGCTAGGGTCTCATCGCAGATGCCTCATTCAGCTCGTTGATTCCAGCGCCTTCACGAACTGCTTCAGCCGCTCTCTTTCTTCAGGGCGAATCTTGATAAACTCAACACCGAACCTTCTCGCGGAAGTCCACCGGACTGCTGCCAGATCGACCAGGATCGGCTCCTCTCGCTCTCGGAGTTGCATCGTCAATTGCAGATAGACTCCAAGGCCAGCGACGGCGTCCGACGTGATGGCGCAACCCTCCGCCGTCACATTCAAAATTGTGCCCCCGATTGTGCCCCCGTCGGAAAGCTGGTCTCCACTGAACGACACGGGAAGTTGGACCGCGAATCGGGTATGCTTACGTCCTTCCATGAAACTCCCTGACGGTCATCGTCGATGCCGGGAGAACCTTCTCAAGGTGCCGACGGCCCAATGATGTGATTCATAGAAGCGAACTTTCTATCGAGATGAAATATTCCGTAATCCCATCAACCCGGGCTTTCGCATTCTAGCAGGATGCTGAAAAATTCCGCTAGCCAAGCCGCGCAAGCCGCCGGCAAGCGTCGTCGATATCAGAATCGATTTTCGCATAGCTGAATCGAATGAACTGTTTCCCCTCAGCCCCGGAGAAGAAGGCTTCCCCCGGCACGCCGGCCAAGCCGATCGTCTCGAGAAGAAACATCGCTCGCGCTTTTCCCGTTGTGCCGGGCAGGCGCGACGCATCGGCCAGCACATAGTATGCACCTTGCGGAATCGACGGTGTCAGACCAGCCTTCGCCAAGGCCTGACAGAACCGATCGCGTTTCCGTTGATAGTCGCCCGCCAAATCGCGGTAGAACGAGTCCGGAAGTTCCTGGATGCCTACCGCCACCCCCGCCTGTAACGGCGTCGCAGCACAGACATAGAGCAGATCGTTCATGGCGCCGATCGCCTGAGCCCACCGCGCTGCAGCGACACTGTAGCCGATGCGCCAGCCGGTGATGCTAAAAGTCTTGGAGTAGCCGCCAAGGGTAATCGTGCGGTCGGCCATACCAGGCAGCGTTGCAAAGCTCATATGGGTGCGCCCGTCATAGAGAAAGTATTCGTAGATTTCATCGGTAAATACGAACAGGTCGTGCTGTTGCGCGATCGCCGCAATGTTCTCCAGTTCGCTCCTGCTGAATACTTTTCCGGAAGGATTGCCGGGCGAATTCACGATGATCGCCCTGGTTCGAGGCGTGATGACGCGCTCGATATCGGCTCCGGAAAAGTTCCAATCGGGGGCTCGCATCTTCACCACCACCGGAACCGCCTCAACCGCGAGCAGCGCGCTGATGTGATACTGATAGTAGGGCTCGAAGAGGATCACCTCGTCGCCGGGATTGAGCAGCGCCAGGCAGGCACAATGAAAGGCCCCGGTGGCTCCCGCGCTGACCGTCACGTCTGTTTCCGGATCAGCCACAATGCCGTTGTACTGCGCAAGCTTCTTGGCAATCGCCTGCCGCAGTTCGGGTAATCCATCGAATCGCGAATAGACATTCTTCCCCTGCTCCATCGCCAGCGCCGCAGCTCGAAGCACCGTCGGTGGAACCGGCGTATCGCAAACCCCTTGCGCCATGTTGAGGCCCTTCGCCTCGATACAGGCCTGGGTCATCGCTCGAATCTCCGAATGGGCCAATCCGGCCATTCGTTGGTTGAGGTGCCGTTTCATCGTCGCACTCCTCCTCGATCAAAGATTCTCTCTTGTCGCAGACCGATTCCATGCAGGTCAAGCCCTCTTCATTCAGACCGTACAAGAGGCCGGCTCGGACACGATAGCAGAACGTCGAAGCCGCCGACTCAGGCTTACCCTCTATTCTTTTTTGGAATGGATGACTTCGTGGGCGAGGCGAGTGCGCGTGATCTCTCCACAGGAGGGTGTCAGGTAACGTCTCTTATCCAAGCGCAGGTCGGCATGGTATTCCGCATATGAGGGCCAATCTCTTGCCCATCCCTTACTTGTTCTTATTCTTGAGAGAAGGTTGCGGGTGAGAACGAAATACCTCGTAGTATTGCAGCACTCTCCTGACGTAGGCACGGGTTTCTCGAATGCGCGGGACCTTGTGGCCTTTAATCCGGTGGACCCCGGCGTTATAAGCCGCCAGGGCCAAGGGAAGTTCGCCTTGATACAGGTTCAGCAGGTGCCGCAGTTGCTTCGCGCCTCCGCGGATGTTCTGGATCGGGTCGTAGACATCGTTCACGCGCAACGTGGCCGCGGTCGCCGGCGTGAGTTGCATCAAACCGACCGCGCCTTTGCGGGACACGGCATGCTGGCGAAATCCAGATTCGGCCTTGATGACAGCGCGTAGCAATGCAGGGTCGAGACGATATTTTTGGGCGTACCATTTGATGGCCCGATGGATTTCCTGGTTAGAATACCGAGGGTAGACACTGTCATAGTCAGGCCGCGTCGGCGTAGGGACTGCTGCAACCAGCAGACACAACAGCGCCAGCGCACAAGAGATGCGCAGCACGCGTGAATAGAGTGGTCTGCGCCTCCCATTGTCGATAGCCATTGTGTGCGGTTGGATACCTGTGCGCAAAACAGCCTCCATAAGAAGCCTGTAAAGTCTCAAGATCCATGCCGAGATAGCCTTCCGCTAACGTGCCGATAGGATAGGGGAAACGATGGCTATGCCCCATGAGGAACTGTGGCGTGGTCTGCACAGAGTGGACGTTTGGGAACTGTTGGCTTGAGCCAAAAAATGGTGATTCTTCAGAAGGCGCGGACTTCCGGGGAGGGTTCTCGATGTGAGAATCAGAGACAGCTGCGGAGGATCACTAGCGGGCTACGAAATAACTATTTTGGTACGCCAGAGCTTCGAGCGTCTCAACAGAAGAACGCTCCTGCGGGGTGCTCAAAAAGTTCGTCCAGCAAGGCCGCAGCGAGTGAAGACCGGAGGCGTACCCCCTGGGGTATGTTGAGGATCTGACCGATGCGAGAACGCCGCTGGCGGACTTTTTCAGCATCCTGTTACAGCAGATCGCCGATCAGCTTCACCGCCTCTTCCGGCGAGGCAGCGGCATGGACGAGATGGGGCGCGAGATTTTTGAACAGGCCCACCCCGGCCTTGTCGGCCCCCAACAGAATGACGGTCTTCTTTGCCTTCAATGCTAATGCAACTTCTGAAACCGTCCCGGTACCGCCGAGCCCGCAGGCCACGATGATGTCGCTGGACATGACGTTCACGTTGTTGCGCGCCTGGCCCAGGTCCGTGACAATCGCCACATCCACATACCGGGACACCAGTGTCTTGGCATCCGGAAGAATCCCGATGGTCAAGCTGCCGGGCACCGACTTTGCCCCCTGACTAGCTGCGTCCATCACACCGCTCGCGCGCCCTCCCGTCAACACCACCCACCCTTGACGCGCGATGAGTTCTCCCAAAGTTTTGGCGTCGGCCAATTCTTTGGTGCCGGCCTTGGCCGGACCCATGACACCGATCACCGGTTTTCTGGTCGATTGTCTGATTGGACGTTTCACGAAGCGCACCTCAGTGGGCAAGAGTATTGGCACAGATTGCTGGATTCAGAAATATACACTGAGGGTGGAGGACTTGTCGCGCGATTCTTGCGGGGGCAGGGCGCTAGAAAGAAGCCGTCTGGTTTGAGTTATGGTTTTCCCCATAACTCTTCCAACCGCTGAGCGCGACCACAATTGTATTTGTAGAGTTTGTAGCGGATGGGATTCTTCTTGTAGAAGTCTTGGTGATACTCCTCGGCGGGATAGAACTGCTGAGCCATCACGATTTGGGTGACGATCGGTTCTTTGAATCGTCTCGACTGCTCGATCGACTGCTTCGAGCTGTCCGATGCGCGTTTCTCTTCGTCGGTGCGAAAGAAAATGGCGGAGCGATACTGGCTGCCGTGGTCACAGAACTGTGCATTCGCGGTGATCGGATCGACGTTGTGCCAAAAAGCGTCCAATAGCTTCTGGTAACTCACCTTGGCCGGATCATAGACCACTTCGACCGATTCCGTGTGCCCTGTCCGTCCCGCGGATACCTCTTCGTAGGTCGGATTGGAAACCGTCCCCCCCATATATCCTGAGGTCGCAGACAGAACCCCCTCAACCTTCTCGAAGACTTCTTCCATGCACCAGAAACAGCCCCCTGCGAAGTAAGCCTTGCCCGACGTTGCATCCGCTGCAGCCAGGCTGGTCGATAGCACGTTCCATGCTCCAATAATGAGGAGAACGGCCAGGGTAAGAACCGATCGGGCGATTTGTCTTCTCATGAAACGGCCCTCCTTACTCACTCAGTCGAATAGCTGCGTGAAGACTTACACTTCCCGACGTGGGGAGTAGTGGAACAGGCACCGCCGCAGACGGGGAATTGACGGGAACCGGGACAGGCACCGCCGCAGACTGCGGAGCCAGTCCCCCTGACTCACGCTTCACATTCGAGACGAAGCCGGAATGAAGTCGGCATGGGCCCAGGCTTTCTTGAAACGATCTTCAGCCTCAGCTGCCCGATCATCCTGTTGTTGAGCCCGAAGGCTCTGGATCAATCCGGTCAGCGCCCACCCATTGTCCGGATGGCGTAGAAGATCCGCGTGATAGACCGCTTCCGCTTCAGATGGGCGATCAGCCAGCAAGAGCACCGCCCCCAAATGGTGTCGCACGGATAATGGCCAGAGCGGCGGTTCCGAGTAGGGAAGCGCCGCTTCCATCTTAATCGCCTCCTCGAACAGCCGAATCGCATCATCATAGCGCTGGCGGCGGGCAGCGATCTCTCCTGACAGGATCTGCTCCGCAATCTTGAGAAGCGCCCGCTGGGTCTTTTCTTCCGTCGTGCGATCCCGGCGGATCTGCTTTGTGAGGCCGGCAAGAACGACCTGTTCACCCTCAGCCCCGGGGAGTCGGCCGGTCGCAACAAGGGCGAGTCCTCGTCCCAGCCTCCACATCCCATCCATCAAACGCAATCCTTTGGGCGGTACAGGCTCCTTGAGCAACTCCTCCCACCGGCCGAACCGAATCATCGAAAAGATCGGCGTCGGGAGATAGAGTTCTTTTGAGCGATCTTTGCCGGCTTCCTCCACAGTAATCGTCGCCGCCACGTCACGAGCCACTTTCATGGCTTCGACATTGCGACCCTCCATCGCCAAGGACGCCCAGAGAAAGTGGAGATTGTGCCGGTAATAACCATCGGCGTACTCGCCGGTTGGGTGTTGACTGGCGAAGTACTGCTCATCGACGTGGGCTGCCTGCCGATTCCCTTCAACCGCCTCGTGGTACTTCCCAACCCGCATGTAAATGTGGGCAGGCATATGCACGAGATGGCCGGCGCCCGGCATGAGACCCGGCAGCCTATCCGCACAGGGCAAAGCCCGCTCCGGTTGCAACGATGCCTCGACCGCATGCAGATAAAAATGGCAGGCCCCTGGGTGATCGGGATTTTTCGCAAGCACGGCCTCGAGCGTGTTGACGATCTCGTCGGTGCCGGGCTGCGGTCGTCCATCCGGTTTCCAGAAATCCCAAGGCCGTAGATCCATCAGCGCTTCCGCAAACAGCGTGGCCGCATCGCCATCTTCAGGAAACCGCTGCGCCACCGATCGCATAGCCTTCGCATAGGCCTCATCGAGTCCCTTGCGCTTGACCCCCTTCCGGCCCACATACCGTGCAACCAAGGCCTCGATGTAGGCCTGCTCTACCGGAGTGGCATGATCTGCCAACCGCCGAGCCTTCTGAGCCATCTCGATGGCACGACGTTCGTCTTTCTTCTCCATAACACTATTGATGTTGGGACCGAGCGCCAGCGCAATCCCCCAATAGGGCATGGCCGCCTGCGGATCGAGTTGGGCCGCAGCCTCAAATGATCGGATCGCTTCTTCGTGGTTGAAGGCATAGACGAGTCGGAGCCCCTGACCGAAATATCGTTGGGCCTGTTCCGATGTGGTAGTGATGGGATGGTGGAGGGAGCCCAGATTATCGAAGAGCGGCGGAGCATCAGTCTGGTCGGCAGGCGCAGCTTCCGCCAGTGAAACCATCGCAAGCCAACAGGCCATACCTGCAACCAAAAGCGTCGCGAACATCGGTTTTCCCCTAAAGCCCGCCCTGATCAATGTTCCGAATAAAGACTGCGCGGCCCCTGTCATCCACAAAGGCTTCGATCCGATCTCCGACATGGGCCGGTCGATCGATTCGAGTATTTTCGTCATGCGCCACGCGATGTTCGACGCCACTCACATCCTGAAGCACATAGGCCCCACCCTCGACCGCCGTCACCTGGCCTGGCAGAGATAAGCCATTGGTCGGCATAGTGGGCCGCATCTGGCCGGTTGGTTGGGCTCCCAACGTCCCCCACACGATCCCCTGACCAAGATCCTCTTGCTTCGAAGTTCCCATAGTGTTGCAGCCGGCGCCCAGGAGACTCATTCCCAGGACAATCACGATACAGCACCTTGTCCTCCACACCATGTCCACCACCTTTCTTGTCCGCTCACAGCGGGCAAACCTCAGAATCGGGTGACGCTTGAAAAGTTGAAATCGCGCAGTGTCATTGCCGGCACGAGCAGCTTGCCGGTTTCAGACGTGATCGCTTCAGTTGGACTGGTGAAGGCCTCGATCCGGTTGAAGACTCGCAGCGGGCTCTCGTGAAACCGAAAATTCTTCACTGCCGACACAATTGCTCCGTTCTCGACGAGAAACGTGCCGTCTCTCGTCATACCAGTCAGGGTGAGATCGGTTGGATTGACCGTCCGGATGTACCAGAAGTTCGTCACGAGTATGGCTCTCTCTGTTCCCTTGATTAACTCCTGTAATGTCGGCAAGGACGACCCTCCTCCTGAGAGACAGGGCGCGTCGAGCGTGGGGATTCGGTCGATCCCTCGCGCCTTCGCGGTGAACCGATCGTACGCAAGCTGTGCGAGCCGCCCCTCTGAAATCCAGTCGGATGCCACGGTCGGCAATCCATCGGTGGTGAACCCAATGCCTAAAAGATCCTCGTGTGCCGGAAGATTACGGAGCGTCAGTCGCTGGTCGACGATCGGCTGGCCTAACTTGCCCGAGAAAACGCTCGTGCCTTTCTCGTAAGACTTCGCATCGAGCATCCAGAGCAGCGAAGTCCACAGCCCCGCGACGGCAGCAGGCTCAAGAATCACGGTATAGCGCCCCGGCGACAGCTCGCGCGCTTCCAAGCCTCTCTTGGCCTTATCGATCGCGGTGAGTGTCCGTTCCTGGACCCTCAGGTGATCGATGGAACGATGGGCCGCTGCGCCCCAACCAGTCGCCTCGCCGGCCTGAACCGTGAGGCTGAATCGTGCATCGGTCCGCTCTTCATGGGCAAAGAGTCCCGTACTCGCAGCCACTCCGACTGTCGCGATCGACGAGGACACAATCCCGGCGGCGCCAAGATTTTCCATCCGGCATTGCCCGATCGCCTCGTTGACATATTCCAGCCGACGGGCCGGCCCAGCCACGACAGTTTCAGCTCGCGTTGTAGGAGGCGTCGGATATTGCTGTGGCTCTACCGGCGGAAGATATTCCGGATCGTCCGGCGACAGATGCGCGATCTGCGCAGCTCTGGCCACCGTCTCTTGCACTGATCCCGCGGTAAAGTCCGTCGTGCCGGCGGTGCCATGACGCCGCCCAAACGCCACCGTCACATTCAAAGACCCGCGCCTCGTATCGACATTCTGGATCACCTGATTGTTCGCAAACCGCGTCGTTCCGCTTTGCTGATCCTGCAACGAAATAAGCGTATGGTCGCCGGTTGAATGTTTCAGGACCAAATCCGCGAGAAACCGGAACTCGTCCCGGCTCGTCAGCTTCGGCCAGGTCTTGTGAGCGGTCGCACTCATGATCCGGCCTGCCCTCCGATGACATTGATGTTGCGGAACCGCGCATGGGAGGCCGCGTGGGTCATCCAGCCTGACTGGGCAGGCTGACCCTTGCCGCACGTGATAAATCCGTACCGGCGGCGGTGCGACCGATCCGCGACTCCGTCGCAGCTGCCCCAGAACTCCGGCGTAATCCCATGATAGACGACATCACGAACCATGTGGGTGCGCTTGCCATTCTCGATCATCCAGAATGCATCCCCACCGAACTGGAAATTATACCGTCGTTGATCGATGCTGTAGGACCCGTGGCCTTCAATGTAGATGCCCCGCTTCACATCGGCCAGCAGCTCGTCGAGGGAGGCAGCGCCCGGTTCAAGGCCGATGTTCGCGATACGGACGATCGGAACACTACCCCAGCTATCTGCCCGGTTGGACCCACGCGAGCGACTCTCACCGACTTTCGGCGCGACCTCACGGTTCGTGCAATAGCCGACGAAGACCCCGTCGCGCACGATGTCCCATTGCTGGCAGGAGACGCCATCGTCATCGTAACCGGTCGCGGCAAGGGTCTCCGGTTCGCAGTTGTCTGCCACGAGATTCACGTGCGGAGAACCGTATCGAAAGATTCCTCGTTTGTCGATTGTGAGAAAGCTGGTGCCGGCATAGTTGGCTTCGTACCCGAGCGCGCGGTCGAGCTCGCTCGGATGGCCGCAGGACTCATGCATGGTCAGAGATAGATGTTCTGGATCAAGGACAAGATCGTACAGGCCATGCTCGGTGGTAGGCGCCTTCACTTTTTCGACGGCCTGATACGCGATACGCGGAGCTTCGGCTAGAAAGTTCGCGTCTTCAATCAACTCATAGCCCTTGCGAAGACAAGGGGTATTAAAGCTCCGCGAGGCAAACCGCCCGTCATGGACCGCCGTGGCGTCGAAATCTCCGCTCAGGGCCAGGAGGTCGAATTCCAGACGCGACCCTTCGGTCGACACAAAGAGTTTGCGGTCCTGACGAGCCCACAGGCTGGCACTGCTCCGCACGATGCCGGGCTGGCGATGGACATATTCCATCGTGTCCAGGAGCAGCGATGTTTTCTGTTCGATTGCAACAGCAAAGGGATCGATCCGCTGCGCGGTGACGACCCGTTCTCGATGGACCGGCTCATCGGCAAGCTTCACCCGTTCACTCGCGACAGAGGCAGAGCCTTTCGCGATCTCGATCGCCAATTCAGCCACACGCGGGGCTTCTTCCAGCGAACACACCGAACTGGCAGCAAAACCCCAGGCACCGTGATAGAGGACGCGGATCCCAAACCCTCTGTCCTGTGACTCTCGAATGGACGCGATCCGGCAATCCTCGCCGCTGATGGTCTGGGTTCTGCTGTCGAGAATCCGGATATCGCCGTATTCGGCACCAGAAGCGACAACGCGTTTCAACGCGAGTTCGGCAAGTTCGTCCTGATGAGGATTTGGATGAGCCTGCATGCTGTCTGTATCCTGACAGAGGCACCGACGCCGTTCAACTCAGACTACAAAAGCTCAGGTAGATAGGCTGAAGGTTTTGATGCTGCTGCGGGGAACTTCATTATAACCTTCGGCCTTCAGTCTGAACACCTGAGTAGTGACCATTGAACTTGGTTTTCCTCACGCGATGCCCTACGATATTGTGTCATGTTGCATCCAGAACGGACGCCGCGTCAACGGATCATCGACTTGATCACGGGGACCAGGCTATCGTCTCACCAATTGGCTCAGATGCTCGCGATTCCTGAGAGGCAGGTCGAGGAACATCTGACCCACGTCGTGAAGACCGTCGCGCGCGACAAGACAAGGAAGTTCATCCTCGACCCGGCACGCTGTCAGGATTGCGATTTTGTTTTTCGCGACCGCAGCCGTCTGACGAGCCCAAGCCGCTGCCCGCAATGTCGAAGCGAGGCCATCGTGGCTCCACGCTATGGCATCGATTGAAAGGATATCTATGATGACCGCACGTCTCATACTCTGTGTCTTTTGCTTCATGTTACTGAGTTGTTCCGGCGACAAGGCCAAGGAAATGTTGGAGACCGCCGAGTTCGAAGAGCGCCAGATGAACCTGCCCCATGCGAAGCAGTTGTACGAAGATGTGATCCGTCTCTATCCAACCAGCAAAGAGGCCACCACGGCCCAAGCGCGCCTCGCCGCTCTCACGCAGGCCCCCTAGCCAGCATTTTCATGGGAGGAGCAGCGGGACAGGCACCGCCGCAGACACCGGAGCCAGTCCCCTGCGCTTTACCGATCTCCATCGAGATAATCCCACAGGTCGGCTCCTCGGCTCAGACGTCCGGCGAGCCATTCACGAAACCCCGGAATGCGAAACGACAGGAGGCGCTGGATCTTGTCGCAGCGGAGTGAAAGATCGGCGGGCCGGGGACTCCCGACGTGGTCCTGCGCGGAGCCTTTCACCAGACGGCTTTTCAACTCCGGATACCAGGGCAGCAAGGTTTCACCAATTTCCCAGCGCGAGAGCCGCTCGCTCCCGCCCAGGTGATAGAGACCCGGCTGCTTGCGATCGACGAGTTCCCAGATAGCTCGGGCGATGACCGCGGCAGGAAGCGGGCAGCGGAACTCGTCGGCATAGAGCGTCACATCCTTGCCGGTCTTTGCGGTCCGATACATATCTTCGACAAAACTCCGATCGCCGCGCTCCGAAGTTCCGGCGGTCAGGACGATCCGAACGACTGTATGTCTGGGATTCTGCAAGACGGCCTGCTCAGCTTCCAACTTGGTCTGGCCATACACGTTGATGGGGTTCGGTTCATCCGCTTCGCCATACCAGCCAGTCTTCCCGTCGAAGACTTCCCCGCTAGAGAGGAAGATGAAAGGAATGTCCTGAGACAGTTGCGCGAGGTGCGCAGTGACCTCGACATTGATTCGGCGGGCTTTATCTGAATTTTGCTCGCAGTCTTTCGTACGGCTGAGCGCAGCACAATGGATGAGGAGGTCAGGCTTCAGCGCATGAAGGTGTGCGGTGACCTTCGAGGTCTCGGTCAGTTCAAGCTCCGCGCGGGACAATCCCTGTACATCCCAACCGGGGGCCCATCGGGAGGCGGTCTTCACAAGATATTGCCCGATCAATCCCGCAGCCCCGGTGATGATCGCGCGAGGTGCCATCGTGAATGATTCTCTAACAGGTTACAGGAAAACTGTGTGGGCACCCAGCATCGTACTGATCGGCACACCACCGGCAGTGGGGTGGGTGGGATGATCCCAACTGCGCG
>CAMDRK010000065.1 GCA_945906715.1 Nitrospira lenta | reverse complement strand
GATCACTCGTTTCGGAACTGGAAGGTTGTACTGAATGTGCCCGGCCCCTGTATAGCTCACCAGCGGGCCAGCTGTGGGATCGGCCCCCAAGCGAATCCGGTTGAGGCGTCGGACCAGCGTCTTGGCCATCCCTTCGTCGCGAACCATGGAGGCTTCGAGCATCGTCCGATAGAGGCTGTCGTCTCCTTTACCATGACAAGCCTGGAGCTGTTGAAGGATACGCATTCGATAGATCGGATCATCGACAATGGCTTCACCCTTCATGTCCCATTGCGCCATCATGGGATCAGATTCCGCTTGGGCCAGGCCGTTCTTGGCGACGATCCGTACCAACGGCTTCGGAGGATTCATGGCATCCACCGTCCAATGGTGTTCTTTGGCCAGCTGGACCAGCGGCTCATAATCCTCGAATGCGCCACCCCAGTTCTGTTGCCATCTGGCGGCCTCCAGGAATTCCTGGCGGTTCATGTCCGGCCCTGAAACATATTGATCCAATGCCGGTTGGCCGTCCCAGCCGAACATTTCCATAGCTAAGGCCGGGGTACGTCCCTCTGCATTCAGTCCCCGGAGCACTGTCATTGCCGCATCAATATGAAACCGATTGTGATGCTCTTCGCCAAGATAAATGATGTCTTGCTGGCGCAGCAACGCGGCCCATTGTTCGGGAGAAACCGGCTGCCCCGTCGCCGTATCAATAATCTGCCATTCCTTGAACGGCGTATGTTGCCCGTCCTGTACGACAGCAGAGGATCCAGCGCCGCCTCCGCTCGCGCAGGCTGCGGTAAACCACAATACCCCGACGGCCAGCAGTACCTTGAATGTCACAAAGATCGCTCGCATAGCGAGCGGCGCCGCTGTCTTGTCCATAGCCTCTACCTAACACAGGTCTCTCGGGATGGGCAAGACGGAAACCTTGACGCCCGTGGACTAGGTCGCTATGCTGCCACACAGTCACAATTGATTGATGTCATCGCGACTCCACGGTCTGCGCGCCCTACACCAACCGACTCATGAATTCTACCGCACAGGTTCTTGCAGACTTTCGCTCACAGGTCACCCAACTCTTGCAGGAACGCGAGAAGGAGTGGGAGGCCTCACGCAAACTCGTTGAGGCCAAGCAGCTTACGGCAACATTGAAACGGTTGATCGAAGAAGCCCATCGCGTCGATCTTCCCGTCATCATCCGTGATGCGATTACTGTGGCCTTGGGAAACTCAGAAGCCGCTAGTATTCAAAACTTACCAGGCTCCAGGCTCAAAGAACTGACAGGGCTTCCCCCGACAAAAGCCGTGCGGGCCCTCTGTGTATGGTTCGGTGTCATTGATGGCCCGGTGCTGCAGTGGCCAGTGGCCTCCTTGCAGAGCGAGGGGGTTGAAACATTCGCCCATTCCTCCTCCAATCCCTTTGACCTGCTCCTCGAAGCGGACGTGGCTTCCTTGCTCGATGTGGGAGCCGGCGACCTATCGTTTGCCACGGAACTGGTTGAGCAATATGTGGTTCCCCTTCATCAGCGGCAGCGCGAGTTAATTCTTCATTCGCTTGATCGGCTTCAGCCAGGCTCAAAGCTGGGCGGCCCGCTCCATCCAGAACGGGAACGCCTCAACGGTTTACGGTCTCGGACCGGGCTCTCGTTTCAATTCTACGGGAATCAGGACATGTACGACCTGGGCAGCCTCGATCAGACTAGGAAGCTTGCGCCCCGTTACACGATCGCGACCTGCTGGGCTCCTGCGACACCCACGTTTGCCTATGAACCGACCAGATTGTCCGATCAAATCATCACCCAAGAGCTCCATCGAACTAAAGGCACGTTCCGGCATACCCACTTTTCAGGGGAACCGGCCTTAGAAGTCCAGCATGGAGACCGCGCGCTCCTCTTTCCGCCATGGAAGTTCGAAATTCGAGGTCCCCTCGCGCTGCTTGATCTCCTGGCGCGTCGAGGTCTCCTCTGTATTCTCGGAGCCGTCGACACCCAGGTTTTCTGGGAAATGCTGGCGCAACTTCTCGACGACGTCCGCTATCGACCGAATAATCAACCATTTACATCGGACAATCTTCCGGTGGTATTCGGCGAGATTTTCGAGCGGCTCTCGTGCCTTGAGATCGGCGAGACCCTTCGTTTGTCGGACTGCGGCCCGTTACGTAGAGAAATCCCGCGAGTCCTCCCCTTGCTCCCGACGCAGGCCCCCTCCTATCGTTTCCG
This sequence comes from Nitrospira lenta, assembly GCA_945906715.1. Classification (GTDB taxonomy): domain Bacteria; phylum Nitrospirota; class Nitrospiria; order Nitrospirales; family Nitrospiraceae; genus Palsa-1315. The sequence continues at coordinate 8,998 of CAMDRK010000065.1, read as the reverse complement.
TTCCATTCAGATTCGACGAGGCGCCGTCTTTCCAGGAATCCCTGCCAGTAGTACCGCGAGACGGTTTTCTGACATGGTCGAAGAAAGCCCTCCTTGGATGCTAATCCTCGTGCCGGAATAGCAAGAGGCTGAAAAGGCCCGCCAGCTATTTGAAGGTTAAGGCTTAGGTTGAGGCTGAGAACAAAAAGTCGGGACCTTACTCAACCTTAACCTTGACCTCAGCCTATCTCATCTCGCTGCGGCCTTGCTGGACAAAATTTTTTGAGCCTCTTGCGGGACAGTCCTGCTGTTGTTGTGGCACACGAGCGAGCCACCGAGGTTCTCGTGTTCAGAATATAACCTTTCCGCGCCCGATAAAGTTGAACGCGAGCAGCCCCACCGGCGCAAAGCCCTGCGAATCGCCATCTCTCGACTGGTCGATGCAAAAACTCGCGTGAAAATTGACCATCTAGAGACCCTTTGTTAGACTTCGAACGTGTTAGATCACCATCCATGCCTGAACCACCAGGTCCACTAATCCCAACATGAATTCATCGCACACCATCCGGTCGATCCAGGACAATATTGCGCTGGTCATCAAGGGAAAAGCCCACGTGATCGAAATGGCGGTGGTCTGCCTTCTGGCCCGCGGCCATCTTCTGCTTGAAGATGTGCCAGGTGTTGGCAAAACCACGCTGGCACACAGCTTGGCCCGATCACTGGATTGTTCGTTCAAGCGTATTCAATTCACCAGCGACCTGTTGCCTTCCGACATCGTCGGCGTCTCCATGTTTAACAGGCAAAAACAAGGATTTGAGTTCATCCCTGGTCCGATTTTCGCCAACGTCGTGTTAGCGGACGAGATCAATCGCACCACGCCGAAGACTCAGAGCAGTCTCCTGGAGGCCATGAGCGAGGCGCAGATTTCCGTCGACAATCAGACGCATCCGCTTGAGCAGCCCTTTATGGTTATTGCCACGCAGAATCCCGCTGAATATCATGGGACGTTTCCCCTTCCGGAATCCCAACTCGACCGGTTTCTGATGCGTCTCTGTATTGGATATCCCACGCCAGAGGAAGAGCGAAAGGTGCTCGACCGTCCCTATTCGTTGCATCCCGCTGACACGTTGGAAGCGGTACTGTCGGCACAGGAAGTGTTGGCTTTGCAGACCCGTGTGGATCAGGTCCATATGGAGGAGAGTCTGACGGACTATCTGCTCGCGATCGTTCAAGCCACCCGTCAGAGCGAGCTCTTGTCCCTGGGGGTCAGCACGCGTGGAGCGCTAGGGCTGAGCAAGGCGGCCAAAGCGTTGGCGGTCGTCCGCGGACGCGACTATTGCCTTCCCGACGACATCAAAGAACTGGCGCCGATCGTGCTGTCCCACCGCGTCATGTTGAACCGGACCCATGGCATGCGGACACAGAGCTTTGAACAGGCGGAGCGCATGGTGCTCGATATTGTCGAGACCGTCCCCGTCCCTGTTTAGCAGGATGCTGAAAAAGCCCGCCAGCACGAAGAAGGTTGAGGTTCAGGCTAAGGTTGAGATAACGAAAGTCTGATCTTCGCTCAACCTTGACCTCAACCTCAGCCTACTGCAGTCGCTGCGGCCTTGCTTGGGATAAGGCGCGTCTTGGCGCGCCAGGGTTGAGCGGGTGAGAAGGCTGGCCTTTTTGAGCATCCTACTGTTTGCCAACTGGATGAACCACGCGCGTGAAGCACCTACCTCTCAACCTCCGTGCCACACCAGCCGTTTCCTTCATCCGTGGCATGTTCCGGCGGCGGTCGATTCATTTCACACCTGAAGGAACCAGGTTTCTGCTTTTCACATTGGGGATCGGGCTTGCCGCCATCAACACCGGCAACAACCTGTTCTACTTACTCCTCGCAATGATGCTCAGCTTCATCGTGATTTCCGGATTGCTTTCGGAGCACTGTCTTCGGCGATTAGAGTTTCACCGTCATGTGCCCGATCTCATCATGGCAAACGAACCGACCCTCCTCACACTTTCAGTTACCAACCGGAACAAGCATCTGCCCAGCTTTTCACTGCGGTTACTGGATGTCGTCGAAGGCAAAGATATCGACCGGGGTCTTGCCATTCACCTCCTGCCCCCGCAGAGTTCGGTGCTTCTGTCCTATCCATTACTTGCGACAAAACGGGGGTGGATCCGGTTTGAAGGCATCGGAGCGCAGACGCTATTTCCCTTTGGACTGTTCCGCAAAATAGGGCGCTATTCTACAGAGGCGCGCCTACTCGTCAGTCCTCCCATCAAGCCGCTTACACTACGATTTGTAGATGAATTGTTCAGCGAGGGGCAGGGAGAGTCTCTCTCTCGACGAGGAGATGGAACCCAACTGTACAACCTCCGCTTGTATCACCCTGGCGACGACTCGCGAGCTATCCATTGGATGACCACTGCCCGTACGTCTCAGCTGATCGTGCGGGAGACCGAAGCGGAGGATCAGCGACGCATTACCGTCATCCTCTCAGTTGTGGCCCCAGAAGAAGGTGGCCCTCTTTTCGAACGAAGCGTGACATTCGTGGCGTCACTGCTCTGGCAATTGACGGAGCGTGCCTACCCTGTGCAACTCATCGTAGGGTCGGAAGATTCCGGATTCGGGTCGGGGCCCGCTCATCTCTTGGCGATGCTGCGTCTGTTGGCATTGTGCGAAAGGCAGTGGCCTGAAGCCGATGGAGTCGGCAATGACAGAGAACATTCCCCGTTCAACAACGAAGGTGAGCGAGGGTACACGGTGGCGGTTCTTCCCTGGTCGAACCAGGCTGCAGCCACAAATGCGGTGCAAGCCGATCGGGTGCTCAACGCCGCGCAACTCGAAGAGTTAACCCATGCCTTTTGATCAGGCCTTTGCCCTCAGTTCCGTTCTCCTTGCCACCATGGCGTTTAGCGGGCTTGTGCTTGCGCAGAGTGTCCCGTTCTGGCTTGCCCTCCCCATGGTGATCATTCTCATGATCTCGGCGCTCCACGCAGGAGGGGTCCATTTCATTCGACGGGCAATCGCGCGGGTCACCGTTTCGCCAACCATGTGGAATATCTTGCTGATCGGCGCTTTTGCCCTATTGCTGATCGATCTCACAGTGGTATCACGAGACCTTCTCCCAGCGGGCATCCACTTTTTGGTTGTGTTGCTCGCGGTCAAGTTACTCACGCTCCAACAGCGGCGTGACTATCGGCATCTTTATGCAATTAGTCTTATGGCAATCCTGGCATCCGCAGCACTGACGAGCGATGCCTGGTATGTCCCGATTTTTCTGCTGTATCTGATCACGGCGGTCTGGACTCTTTTGCTGTATCACATGACCCAAGAAACGGGGGATACTGCAGTCGGTCACCAGACAATCCCGATCCGCATCACCCGACACTTCTTTTGGCTGACGAACGGAACTGTCGTTCTGGCAATCGCTCTGACGCTCGCCATTTTTTTCCTCATCCCTCGTATGGGTGCGGGCGTGCTGCAGAAAACGAGTGGCGAGGCATTGCGGGCAACGGGGTTTTCCGATCGGGTTGACCTTGGGACGATTGGGTCTGTTAAACAAGATCCTCAGATCGTCATGCGGGTTGAATTGCCGGACCAACCAGCCGTTGATAAAGACCGACTGTATCTGAGAGGCCTCGCCTATGATCAGTACAATGGACAATCATGGACCCACAGCGGTACTCGCCGGCGTTCGTTGAGTCTCGTGGCTGAGGGAACATTCCTCGTTCGCCCGGCCGGCAGCCGTTCCTCGAACAGCCTGTCAGGATCGGTTCGCCAAGACATCATGCTGGAAACGCTCGATACCGCTGTTCTGTTTGCTGCCCCATTCGCAGAACTCGTGAGCGGCGAGTTTCTTGAGATGCAGGCCGATGCCATGGGCGGGCTCCGTTTGCCGGCTTCCCCTGCCTCCCGCATCCGATACTCCGTCATCTCTCAAGCGCCACAACTTGCAGCAGACGAACGGATGGCCTCGGCACTGGACTATCCCGACGCAATCCTTGCCCACTATCTTCAGGTTCCTATGGCATCACAGCATGTCGCAGACTTGGCGCGTCGCGTCAGCATTGAGGCCACGACCCCCTTCGAACGAACATTGGCGATTCAACAACATCTCTTGAAAAATTATAGTTACAGCCTTGAAGCCGACACGGCTACGCTCAGTCATCCGCTCGATGAATTTCTTTTTACCAGAAAGACAGGGTACTGTGAACATTACGCGACCGCTATGGTTGTCATGCTGAGAACCGTCGGCATTCCTGCTCGACTCGTGACAGGGTTTCTGGCCACGGAATGGAATGAATACGGAGGCTACTTTACCGTCCGTCAGCGGGATGCCCATGCCTGGGTCGAGGTCTACTTCCCCCACTCAGGCTGGATCACCATGGATCCCACCCCCACGGTCAGTACAGCAATTTCCACTTCCCGCTGGGCGCCGCTCACCCGATTCGGGGAATCCGTCCGGTTACAGTGGGATCGCCTATTTGTTCGTTATAGCGTGAAGGATCAACTGGCAGTCGTTCATGGAGTTCGAGAAGGCACTGATGCGTTACGAGAAAGAGTGAGTCGCGGAGTTTCGCTGCTGAGCGCTCCGATAGGTCAGACTCTCAGCCGTCTGATGCACATGGTCAGGACATTCCATCTAGGAATGCTGGAACTCATCACGGGAGTGATCGTGGTCGGCTCGGCCTTATTCCTTCTTATGCTTCGGGATAGGATCGCGCTATGGGCCACCACACATCTTCCGACATCACATCCGGAACTTGCGATCGTTCAGCTCTACGCCCGTATGCTTCGCATGATGGAAAGGCATGGCGTGCGGAAGTCTCCAGCAGCCACAGCCAGTGAATTTGCCAGACTGGTTGAACAGGAATGGAAAGCAGCAGCTCCCATAGTAGCCAACGTAACCGCCCTTTACCATCAGGGGCGATTCAGTCAAACCCCGCTTACCCCGGGCGAACTCTCTCGTGCCGCTGAGCAGGTGGGGCAGTTACAGTCCTTCACACATGTGGTCCGCTAGTCGCTCCCAGGAACTGCGAAACGTGAGGCGGGAAACGTAAGCCGTGAGAGGCTGGCATCTTGAGAAGAAGACAGAATATTGGAGCGGGAAACGGGATTTGAACCCGCGACCCTCGCCTTGGCAAGGCGATGCTCTACCACTGAGCTATTCCCGCTCGATCGCAGTCGGTCAGAACCCTGAGATTTTACTGATGCATGAACGAAACTGTCAATGCAAATAACTCTTCGTGCTCTTTCGGCTCAGTCCTGCCTGCTTCTTCTGCGCACTTGACGCACCACAGGGGGTCCAGTAGAGTTGCAGAAGCATGCGGCCGTTTCTCCATTATAAACTGGGGTATCATCGGCGTGACCTCTAGTCAGCAACCATCGGTCCCATATGCGGCGCAAGCTATACCCTTCGACGAGTTTCTGGCTTCAGGAAAACTCCCGGACGGATACCTCGCCAGCGAGTATCTCGCCCAACAATTCGTCGAGCGTCTCGTGCACTACGTCCTCAGCGTCCCAACCGGCAGCTACACCATGGCTCAGTTGGGTCAGCTCCTGGAACAGATCAACCCTCGCGCCCAGATCCTCTTCTTCAAACGTTTAAAGGAAACCAGTCCCGAGAGCCTCAAAGACTTTGCCCCGCTCTATTACGGCTTCATGAACGAGTTTCATTCCCTCCTGTTTACCTAGCCCTGCAATTTTTCCTGCAACTTTTTCCTTGTCGCCTTGGCATTCTCGTGTATAATCTGCAGGATCATAATTTGCGTAAAGGAGTGCCATGAATCCAACCCTACAGCGAGCAGTGACCAGCTTCTACAATCTCATTTACGAGGCCCAAACATTTGCTACTACGATGTCACGGATTGACACCGCAGAACAGGAACACTACGCCGGGCGGATCGAAGGATTAAATTGGGTTCTTGATCGCTGCCAAGAGCTGGAAGACATGGATGCAAATTTAACTCCCTCGTCTCTTCAGCGGGTTCTCACCGAAGTGAAATCAGATCTCGATCACGAGCTGTCGGTACAGCGGCGAGAAAAGGGCCGTCGTGCGGATGGCCGAGAGGAAGCGCTCAATTTTGTCGCTGATTATTTGTCTAGCCTGATTACAGCAACGGACATTGAGTCAGCCAAAACGCCGGCGGTGTAACGCCTCCGCCTTCAGAGGGCACCCATACCAACGTCACCTGCCGCTTTCCATGCCGCAGACAGATCGGTAAGACGATGCAAGAGTGGATCATTTTTGCGCTTTGCCTGGGAGTCGGCGGCCACATTGCACTCGGCGTCGTCATGCATGCCCCAGGGCTTTGGCCCTGGAGTACGACCGGATTCTACGGCTTATTGAGCGGACTAGCGGTCTACGGTCTTGTGCGAGCCGGGCGGGGGTTTTGGAAACTGTTCCGGCACGCTCAAAAATTTCCGTCGCAGAACGGACCCGACGCATCGTGGTGAACAGGAAAACATTCCTGTGGCCGAATCTTCGGCGCTAATCATTCCTGCCTCTTTTACGTAGAATTATTTTATGCCAGGTTTCCCGCGTAAACCGACCAGCCAAACTTGGCCGACCGGTCTATCCCCCACGAGAGCTCGATCACCAAGACCGGATGCGTCAGAACAGCCTGGCCAATTCCGATCGTTGAATGCCACATTGCTCTATTGCCCTTCCTGCCGAGTGGCAACCCCGACTCGGGAACGACTCTTACTCGTGCTCCCATCAGGCAATCTGTACGAATATCTCTGCCAGCACTGCGGGTCATCGACTGGTTCCAAGACGGACAACCAATAGGCGGCTGCACCCGCTGTCGCGCCGCAATGACAAGTGAGGCGAACCGGGCTTCCCTCTCGACACACGGGCGGCCGAACGTTGAGAGGCGAACATGCCCCCTGCGTAGCTATATAATACAGCTGCAGACCTGAGTATGTGTGACGGGTTATTCTGCAGCGCTGAACCTGTGAATGCGGCAGAATCGTTAATGAAGAATGGGGGCTAGGTCATTCCTTCGAGGGGGATACCTTCTTCGATGAGCATGACCGGAATGTCTTCGCGGATAGGATACAGCATCTTTCTGTCGCTTCTGATCAATCCTCCATCGAGGGGTTCGGTGACCGGCTTATTCGCCCTGTTTTTTAGTTGCCCACTGATCACCGCCGCATTTAACTTGGCAATCAGGGCATTCTCAGCCAAACCCACTTCCTGCTTCGTGTCGGGGCAGCAGAGAATGGCGAGAAGATCCTTGTCGAGATTGACCGGACGCCTTGCTTCAGAACGTTCCGTCATAACACCCCTCCCTGTGTACGCGACCGATATGACAGGGCAAGGATAGATCACCGGTATCGATGAGATCAAGCCCCGCGACCAGACTCTATTTCCGAATGTGGTTTCTGCTACACTACAGAACTTGCCGGATCGTGTAGAAGGAAACAAACGGCGATGTCAAAGCACCTGTGGAAGTACTTTTTGGCCGGATTGTTGGCTCTCGTGCCGGCCTGGGTCACATTCTTAATCCTTTCCAAACTATTTCACGCACTTAACGAATTGCTCCACGACCTCCCTTGGAATATCGGCGCTGAGGAAAGGCCAGGACTTAGCCTTGTCCTATTTCTGTTCCTTGTTGTTATTGTCGGAGCCATTGCTACGCATGTCGTCGGGCGATGTGTCATTACCCAGGCAGAACGGTGGATCGAGCGCATCCCATTAGTCCGTAGTGTCTACATCACACTGAAAGGGATGACCGATCTTCTTAATTTTCGCTCTCGCTTCGGTCGTAGCGCCGTAGTGGCTTTCCAGTTTCCCCGAGAGGGTCTCTGGGCGATCGGCTTTGTTATGGGGACCGCCCCGAGTCCGCTGCAAGTCACACCGACAAGTTTGCACATGGTCTTTGTGCCGACAGCCATTCATCCCTTCTCCGGATTACTTGCATTTATTCCCCAGTCACAGTTACATCCGATCAATCTCTTACCGGAAGACGCCATTAAGATGGAGTTTACCGCCGGTTTGTACAGGCCGAAGACCGGGTGGTTACAATCTCCCAAGCCAATCGACTGAGCGCCATGCCAAGCCTCGACCACTTGAATGTCCGACTCGCTAGGCCGGAAGATGCAGTGACAATTGCGACGTTCAGTGCAGCCATGGCTCTCGAAACAGAAGGCCGCCGCCTCGACCTAGAGCGCCTGCATAAGGGAACCATTGCTCTGCTTGAATCGACCGAGCGTGGCTTTTTTATGGTTGCCGAACTGGAGCAGGCTGGCGATCGCCAGCTGCTGGGGCAGTTGATGATCACCTATGAATGGAGTGATTGGCGCAACGGCGCATTCTGGTGGATTCAGAGTGTGTATGTTGCCCCTGTTTGGCGTCGCCAGAGCGTCTTTCGCCGGATGCATGAATCCGTGATAGCCATTGCTAAGACAAGCCCGAACGTCTGTGGGGTCCGTCTGTACGTCGAAGAAAACAACAGCGTCGCGCAAGCAGTGTACCGAAAAGTGGGACTCAGTCCGTCCTCCTATGCCATATTTGAAACCGATTTTGTTCTGGCACGCCAAAATGGTTTAATGGATTGTCCAACCGAAGCTTAGCAAAAGGAGTCCTTATGTTATTCTTCAAGCCGCTGGCCGGCATTGTCATTGTCTTGACTCTGGCCCTGCTTCAAGGCTGCGTGGTGACCAGGGGAACGGTCGGCGAGCCTATTCAAGAAGAAGCCGTCTCGGCTATCAAGAAAGGCAAAACGACCATGGCGGAAGTTGTCTCCTCGATCGGTGCGCCGGATCGGATTGTTAGAGGCAATGATCGAGAGATCTTTCACTATTACTACTATGACGGGAAATCGCCGGCGATGATGCTCATATTGCTGAACTTTATCCGAATGGATGTCAAGAGCGATAATCTCTATGTATTTTTCAACAGGGCGGGGATAGCCGAAGAAGTGGTCTATGGCAAACGCACCGGTCGCACAGAATTCCGACTGTGGCCATTCGGTGACTAACGTGGCGTCGCATTTTCACTCGATCAAATTGGTCGTTGGT
>CAMDRK010000064.1 GCA_945906715.1 Nitrospira lenta | reverse complement strand
TCAGAACTCAACACTCATAACTCAGAACTGGACCGGAGGGAAGTATGGGGAGACCAAAAATTACGGTGGTGGGCGCGGGGAATGTCGGAGGCACGACGGCGCAGCGGCTGGCCGAGAAGGACGAGTACGAAGTGGTGCTTGTCGATATTTCCGAGGGCGTCCCGCAAGGCAAGGCCCTCGATATCACGCAGGCCGGGCCAGTCTGCGGCTATAGCACCCGCGTGGTGGGTACCAACGGCTATGATGAAACGGCCGGTTCGTCGGTGGCGGTGATCACGTCAGGAATCCCGCGCAAGCCGGGGATGAGCCGTGACGAGTTGTTGGCCACGAACGCGAAAATCGTGAAGTCGGTCGTTTCTGCGCTGGTGTCCCGGTCGCCGAACGTCATCCTGATTCTCGTCACCAACCCGCTGGATGCCATGGTTCATGTGGCGCGTCGTGTGAGCGGATTATCGAAATCGCGGGTTTTGGGTATGGCGGGAGTGCTCGATTCCGCCCGCATGCGTGCCTTTATCGCTGCCGAATTGAGTGTGCCGGGCCCCGACGTGGCTGCGATGGTGCTGGGTGGACATGGCGATACGATGGTACCGTTGTTGCGGTACACGACGGTCAAGGGGAAACCGGTCACGGAGTTGATGTCGAAGGATCGGTTGGAGGCGATTGTGAAGCGGACGCGCGAGGGGGGCGCTGAAATCGTGGACCTGCTGAAAACGGGCAGCGCGTTCTATGCCCCGTCGGCCTCGGCTGTCGATATGGTCGAAGCGATCATGAAGGACCAAAAGAGGGTGATGCCCTGTGCGGTGTTCTGCGAGGGTGAGTATGGATTGCAGGATGTCGTCGTCGGTGTGCCGGTCAAGTTGGGCCGAGGCGGGGCGGAACAGGTAGTCGAATATGAGTTGACGGCGGAGGAGCGGGCGGGATTAGCGATTTCTGCCAGCGCGGTGCGCGAACTCTGTATAGCAGTCGACCGCCTGATGACGTAACTAAATGGTCAATGGCCAATGGTTAATGGTCACTGACAGGAACGGCAGACCTCATCCCTTCAATTGACGAATGACCATTAGACGAGTGACGGGACTCGATTGCTTGACATTCCGAGCAGAGCTACAGTACAGAGAGCGACGTAGTCATACACTGAATGAGGAGATGCGATGAAATTTCTTGAGAGTCCGATGCAGACGATGGGCGTAGGGTTTGCGCTCGCGGTGGTGTTAATCATGGGGTATCTCGCGATGACCGGCACGGCGGTCGGTGATGCCGATTGGTTTGGTTTGCTGTTACGCTGGACCCATTTCCTGGCTGGAATCGTCTGGATCGGGTTGTTGTATTTCTTCAACCTGATCAATGCGGCATTCTTGAAGAGCCTGGACGGACCCACCAAGAATATCGTGATTCCCAAGTTGATGCCTGCCGCGCTGAACTGGTTCCGTCATGGCGCGACGGTCACGGTGCTTGCCGGGATTGTGTTGTACCTCTACATGTATCAGAGAGGCGGAACCGGCGCGATTGCGCTGGGAATCGGCGGGTTATTGGGTATCATCATGATGGCCAATGTCCACGCGGTAATTTGGCCGAACCAAAGGCGGATTATTGCGGCGGTGACGGCGGCAGCCCAAGGGACTCCTGCGCCGCCGGAAATGGCCCAGTGGGGCCGGACAGCGCTTCTCGCTTCCCGGGTCAACTTTATGTTGTCGATTCCCATGCTACTGTTCATGGGGGCCGGCAGCCACTTCAGGTAAGATGGCATACGACTGCCGGCGGGAGGGCCCGCCGGCAGTCATCTCATCACCCGCCTCTGCTTTCACCATCCTGAATTTTTCCAATAGGCCTAGCAGGCCGCTGAAAAGCTGTCTTGGCCCATATGCCCAGTTTTTTACGGGGCAGTGGCCCTAAGTTGTTGAGATTCAGGCCTATTATCACGGCATTGCCTTGACGAATGCCGGCCAGGCACCTTATAGTATCGTTCCACTTTCTAAGTAAATGGGTATGGAAGGACGCATGACCGCTGCGACTGAACCACGAGTTCTCCAGACGCTGGAGGGCGCTCCCTGGGATATCGAAGCCTACCGGAAGATCGGGGGCTACGAGGCCTGGAAGAAATGTCTCAAAGAGCTGAGTGCGAACGATATCGTCAATGAGCTGAAGAAAGCCGGGCTCCGTGGGCGAGGGGGTGCAGGCTTTCCCACCGGCATCAAGTGGGAAAAGGTTCTCAACCATCGGGTGAAGGAACATTATTTTGTCTGCAATGCAGGTGAACATGAGCCAGGGACGTTTAAAGACCGGTACTTGCTCAAGCATGCGCCCCACCAGCTCATCGAAGGCTGCCTCATTGGGGCCTATACGGTGCAGGCGAAGGCCGCATTTATCTATGTGAATCATGAGTATCATGAAGAACGCGAGAATTTGAAAAAGTCGTTGGCGCAGGCGAAGGCGCAAGGGTTTTTGGGCAAGAATATTCTGGGGACGGGCGTGGACCTCGATCTGCAAGTCTTTGAAGGCCACGGGAGTTACGTGGCTGGTGAGGAAACCGCGATGCTCGAATCCATGCAGGGGCGCCCGGCGATGCCGAGACAGAAGCCGCCTTTTTACCCGACGGACTTCGGCCTCTACGGGAAGCCGACGTTGGTCAACAATGTCGAAACCCTGTGCAATATTCCACGGATCCTTCTGAAAGGCGTGGCCTGGTTTACCGAGGTCGGCACAGAAAAGTGTCCTGGCACGATGATGTTCTCCCTGAGCGGCGCCGTGAATCGGCCTGGCGTGTACGAGATGCCGATGGGGATTACAATTCGTGAACTTGTGGACAAGTGTGGGGGGGGAGTGCCGGGCGGGCGTAAGATCAAGGCGGTGTTCCCTGGGGGACCGGCGTTCTCGATGGTCACGGCCGATCAGCTCGATCTGACGATGGATTTCGATTCATTGAAGAAGGCCGGCACGGGGCTTGGGTCGGCGGGCGTGATTGTGGTCGATGATGCGACCTGTATGGTGGCCTTGACGCTCAAGTTCTCCAATTTTTTCAAGGTCGAGAGTTGCGGGCAGTGCCCACCTTGTCGAATGGGGACCATCAATCTCGCCGCACTGATGACGAAGATTGAGCAGGGGGAGGGAACGGAGAAAGATCTAGAGAGTCTCCTCCAGCTCTGTGGGTTTGTGAAGGGAACCGGCTATTGCACGCTGGTGACGGGGGCTGCCGTGTTGGTGCAGAGCAGCATGAAATTATTCCGTCACGAGTTTGAAGAACATATCCGATTGCAGCGCTGCCCCTATCAGCCAGTGGTGGCCGCCGCCACGGTGCATTGAGGGATGCAATGCCACGTGTAACGTTTCTTTTTCCTGAGAGCAAGAGTGGAGAGGTCGAGGTCAATACCTCGTTATTGGAAGCGTCGAAGCTGCTTGGGTGTCGATTGAACCACGATTGTGGTGGGAACGCCTCCTGTACCACCTGCCGGATCGAAGTGCAGATGGGCGCCGAGAATCTGTCGGAGATCGACTTCGATGAGCAGGACCTCCTCGATCGGGAAGCCCTCAGCGAGCCCTGGCATCGCCTTGGATGCCAGGCTAAAGTGCTCGGAGACGTAGTTGTGCGGGTGCCGGAGGGCAAGTGGGTTGCTCCCACCATGCCGCAGCCAGAGTCCCAGGGTATTGAAATTCAGTAAAGAGATGTTACACTAAACCATTCCAGGCAGGTCTTCGAAAGACGGCCCGGTCACAGGAGGAGGATCACGATGCTGACGATTACGGCGATTGCAGAACAGAAGATCAAGGAATTGATGGTAGAAGAGAAGGACATTGTCGGCCTGCGCGTCTATGTCAAGGGCGGCGGGTGCCACGGGTATCAATACGGGATGGCCTTCGAGTCGAAGATGGGCGATGACGACACCGTGGTGGAAAAGGGTATCGTCAAGGTCATCATGGATTCGCAGAGCGCTCCTCTCTTGCAGGGAGCTGAAGTGGATTACGTGGACAGCCTCCAAGGGTCCGGGTTCTCGATTAAGAACCCGCAAGCGAAGACCACCTGTGGCTGTGGCAGCTCCTTCAGCGCCTAAGGCATTGGCGCTGCGGTGACGCAAGCTGGTCAGTCGAACGAGTGACAGGAGAAGCCAGGATTGTCCGAATTGAGCGGCGATCCTGGCTTCTGTATTTTTCGCCGGATGTAGGTTGAATCACGATGGCACAAGCGAGCGTGACAAGGCGGTATCGGTTCTGCGCAGCGCACCGGTTGCATACGGACCATTTGTCTCCCGAAGACAATCTGGCTGTATTTGGGAAGTGCAATAATCCCAATGGGCACGGCCATAACTATGTTGTGCTGGTAACGGTGAAGAGCGGGGTTCAGACCTCGAACGGTGGAGAAATGGATCTCGATCGGCTGGATCGGACTGTTGCCGCCCAGGTGGTCAGTCGATTCGACCATCACGATCTCAATCAAGATCCTGCGTTTGCCGAATGCACCACGACCGGAGAGAATCTGGTGCTGCTGATCTGGGATCTGTTAGTGAAATGTCTCCCCTCCAGGCAATTGAAAAAGGTGGGGCTCATTGAAACACGCGACAACTACTTCGAGTATGCCGGGGGGCATTAAGAATGGTGAATGTTGAATGGTAAATGGGGAATGTAGAATTGTCGGAATCGTCAGCAAGTGGCTGTGCAAAAGTGCCTGATGATTTCCCAACATTCCACATTCAATATTCATCATTTAACATTGAGCATCACGGTATAGAGAGGGGCGGCATGGCTAAGCAGGGAATCAAGCGGCGGGGTCGGCAGGAGGTTGAAGGCGTCAGTAAGAACGGGAGAGTTACGGATGTAGATGTCCTGCAATCCCTGGTCACAGAGATGCTGCTCGCCCTCGGTGAAAAGCCAGGCCGGAACGGCCTCCTCAAGACTCCCGAGCGAGTGGCCAAGGCCCTCGCCTTCATGACCCAGGGCTATCACCGCGACATCGATCAGCTATTGAACGGGGCCCTCTTTCCGATTGAGTACGATGAGATGGTCATCGTGAAGGACATCGACTTTTTCAGCATGTGCGAACATCATCTGCTGCCCTTCTATGGCAGAGTCCATGTGGGTTACTTGCCCAATAAGAAAGTGGTGGGGCTCAGCAAGATTCCGCGCATTGTGGATACGTTTGCGCGTCGACTGCAAGTCCAAGAACGGCTAACTGTCCAGATCGCCGAAACCCTGAAGTCGAAGCTCAACGCGCGTGGCGTGGGCGTGGTCGTCGAAGCGCGACATCTCTGCATGATGATGCGGGGCGTTGAAAAACAGAACACGGTTGCGGTCAGCAGCTCCATGTTGGGTGTCTTCCGCAGTCAGCCGCAGACGAGGCTGGAGTTTCTCAAGCTTATACGACGAGGCAGCGTAGGCGACTCCGACTAGCGGAGAACGGCGCAAAACCCCTCCAGCTTCGTTCTCGCTTCGCTCAAACCCTCAACGTACCGCAAGGGTACGCCTCGGGCTTTCGCTCGCTGAGGCCTTGCTGGAATGGCTTTTTCACCATTCTCCTAATTCATTTATCTAACATGTCAGTGGGGTCAAGCAATGATCCCATCTCTGTCAGAACTGGTTTCTTGCCGGCTCAGAATGTGGTCCGTTTGCGATCATGATGGGCGGCGTATACAATTCACGCCGTTGTTGAGGACTCGGATGACTATTTCACGCGATCAGGCTCCCGATTTGTTTGGCGCTCCCGAGGGAGAGACATCAGTTGAGGCTCCGTTGGCCGAGCGTCTGCGGCCCCGAGAGTTTGCGGATTTTGTCGGGCAAGAGGAGATTACTGCGCCGGATCGGCCGTTGCGGAGGGCGATCGAGGCAGATCAACTCTCCTCGGTCATCTTCTGGGGGCCGCCCGGTTCGGGCAAGACGACGCTAGCGCATCTCGTCGCGCGCCACACCAAAGCGCAGTTCGTGCCCTTCTCGGCGGTTACAGGGGGAGTTCCCGAACTGCGGGCCATCATCAAGACAGCGGAGCAACGCCAGGCGATCAACGGTCAACGGACCATTCTTTTCGTCGACGAGATCCATCGGTTCAACAAGGCGCAGCAGGATGCCTTTCTGCCTCACGTCGAGCGGGGCACGGTCATCCTGGTTGGCGCGACCACGGAGAATCCCTCGTTTGAAGTGATCTCACCGCTCCTGTCTCGTTCCCTGGTCATTGTGCTCAAGCCCCTTTCGGATGAGGCCCTGGGGCATATTCTGGACCGGGCGCTCGCGGATCCTGCGATCGGGCTGGGAAAGTGGAGTGCGCGTCTGTTACCCGATGCCAGGCAACGACTGATTGCCTATGGCAACGGCGATGCGAGATCGCTCCTGACGGCCTTGGATTTTGTGGTCAGACAGCAACCGTCTGGGCCTGACGGGACACGCCTGATCGATGGAGCGGCGCTGGAAGCTGCGCTGATGAAGAAATCGATCCGGTACGACAAATCAGGAGAAGAACATTACAACGTCATCTCTGCCTACATTAAGAGCCTGCGTGACTCCGACCCCAACGGCGCCCTCTACTGGCTCGCTCGTATGTTGGAAGGGGGGGAGGACCCGAAATTTATCGCCCGGCGACTTGTGATTTTTGCTTCCGAGGACGTGGGGAATGCCGATCCGATGGGGCTAGTAGTTGCGGCTGCGGTCGCTCAGGCTGTGCAGTTTGTGGGGCTTCCCGAGGCGCAGATCAACTTAGCCCATGGAACGACCTATCTCGCGACCAGACATAAAGATAACGCCTCCTATATCGGGCTTCTTGAGGCGATGGAAGACGCAAAAGCCCATGGAAATCTTGGGGTTCCACTCCATTTGCGGAATGCTGTGACCTCGATGATGAAGGGGCTTGGGTATGGGAAAGGCTATCGCTATATTCACGACGATCCTCAGGCCAAGGTGCAGGAGCACCTCCCGGAATCGCTCAAGGGACGCCGTTACTACCGGCCAAAAGACACCTAAAGGGGCCCCCAGAGAGTGGTGGACAAAGATTTCTAATCGGTTATACTTAGTCTTATGAAACGACAGAATTCAAAGTCGGTTGCCTCGATTGCGGTGACGAACGAACGGCGCAAGTTTGTCCGGGCGACCCTGGTCGGTTCCGCGTTGATTTCACCGAAGAGCGGGGGCAAGGCGATAACGGCCGTGTTGGATAACGTCAATAGAGTCGGCGCAGGGTTGCATACGAAAGAGAAGCTGACGATGGCCCAGCCGGTGACGGTATCGTTGGCATTTCTCGACTCTGATCGGGTCGACCAAATGGAAAAGCTCGATGGAAAAGTCGCCTGGATGAAACCGTGGGAGAAGGGATTTCTTATCGGCGTGATTTGGGATGAGCTGGTAACGAAAGAGAAGAACCGCTGGCTGTATTATTATCTGGAAGAAACGGTCAAGTCCTCCCTCTAGCGGACAGCAGCATAGGAATGCCGTTATTTGGTCTATTTAGTTTATCTTGTTTGTTTAGTTGAACAAAACTAACCAGATAGACGAGACAGACCAAATAGACCGGACAGACGAGTCCGCCTGCTCCCTGCGGCGGACTACGCGAACGCCGTCAACTTCTGTTTTACCTCTTCCAGCTCTGCTGAGAGCGTTTCCCACTTAGTCGTGAGCCGTACGAGATCTTTCTTCCACCCGTCGTATTCCGTTTGCAGCACGCTCCATTTGGTGGATTCACTTTTATAAAGTGCCGGGTCGGCCAGTTCGAGATCGCGCGTTTTGATTTTGGTTTCGTATTCGGCGATCTCGGCTTCAGCCCGCGCCACCTGCTTTTCCAGTCGAGCCTGAGTCTTGCTCAGATCACGGCGATCTCCGGCTGAAGGTTTGGACGGGGCTTGCGACGCCATGGCTCTGGTCGGCCCGACTTCCTTCTCGCGATTCACTCCCTTCAGGTCGTCACTCGACTCCTTAATGGAGTCGATCTCCTGCGCTTTCTTCCACAGGTAATACTCATAGTCGCCGGAGAAGCTTCGGGCCTTGCCCTCTTCGATCTCAATCACCCTTGTGCAGACTCTGGTCAGAAAGGTGGGGTCGTGGGAAATAAAGATGATCGTGCCGGGGAAGTCAGAGAGTGCATCGGTGAGCATATCGACCGAGGCCGGGTCGAGATGGTTCGTCGGCTCGTCCAGCAACAGGGTATTGGCCGGTTCAACCAGCATCCGTGCGAGCGCGACGCGATTGCGTTCCCCTCCGCTCAATGCCTTGATCGGTTTCTTTTGATCGTCGCCGGTGAAGAGAAAGGCCCCGGCGATTCCTCGGAGGAAATTCGTTTCCGCTTGGCTGGATACCTCGGAGAGGGAGTCGAGAATGGTATGTTCCAGGTCCAGTGTCTCTGCCTGGTGTTGGGCGAAGTAGTGCAGGGTGACCCCATGGCCAACCGTCCTGGTGCCTTTGTCGGGCTCCAGCACTCCGGCCAGCATTTTGAGCAACGTACTTTTCCCGGCGCCGTTTTCTCCCACCAGCGCGATGCGCTGTCCCCGTTCGACGGAGCAATCCACTCGCTCATAGACGACTTTCTCTCCGTAACGTTTTGCCGCGCCCTGTATTTCCAAGACTTGCCGTCCGCTTGCTGCCGGGAGGGGAAACTTGAACTTCACCCGCTTGGGGTCGCGCTTAACCTCGATCATCTTGACCTTATCGAGCTGCTTGATGCGCGATTGAACCTGGCTGGCTTTGTTCGCTTGGTAGCGGAATCGATCCACGAAGGTTTGGACCCGCGCGACCTCTTTTGCCTGGCGTCCCGCGGCAGCTTCACGCTGAGCATCCCGTTCTGCGCGGATCTTGACGAACGAGGTGTAGCTGCCCCGATACTCTTCCATCTTATGGTGCCGGAGATCCCAGATATGGGTGACGACACGATCGAGAAACGCTGTGTCATGGCTGATGATCAACAGCGTCATCTCCGAATCCAGGAGGAATTGCTCGAACCAGCGCTGCGTCGGTTTATCCAAGTGGTTGGTCGGTTCGTCGAGCAGCAGCACGTCGGGATTGGTCAGCAGCAGATGCGCGAGGGCCACCCGCATGCGGTAGCCGCCTGAAAGCTTTTCGACTTCACGGCTGAAGTCGATCTCCGAAAATCCCAACCCCATGAGGATACGTTCGGCTTCATGTTCCGGATACAGATCGCGGTGGGTCGCGTCCAATACGTTCTTGCCCGTGATGGTCTCGAGTTCCTGCGGCAGGTAGCCGATGCGGAGACGAGGACGCTTGCGGATTCCTCCCTTATCGGGAGATTCCTCCCCGAGGATCATCCGGAACAGCGTGGTTTTGCCGGCGCCGTTGGGTCCCACCAGTCCGACCCGTGAACCGGGGCGGAGATGTGCCGTCGCACCCTCAAGCAGAATCCTCGTGGAGTATTGTTTATAGACCGACTCGATTTGGAGCATGTATTCCCGGATAGGCTAGGGGCTAGCGGCACGAGGCTAGAGGGGAGGAATTGAAGAGACCAGTTCGGCGTGAGACCCGGAGCCAAATCCGAAAATTACTCTTACCTGTAGCCCCTTGCCGCTCGCCTCCTGCCCACTGTTGAAGTTGGTGGAGCTGGCCGGGATTGAACCGGCGACCTCGTGAATGCCATTCACGCGCGCTCCCAACTGCGCTACAGCCCCATGTCGATTGTCTTGGAAATACGCGAAAATCCGTGTGAAACAGCGGTCATGCTAACATGGCCCTCTCGCGGCAGTCAAGAAACTGGGAGGGGAGCAGCCAGACCATCCTTCTTGCTCGCAGAACGCGCACGGGCTCGTCTGTCTGGTTGGCTGGTCTTTCTGGTCTGTCTGGTTCCTCTGGATGAATTTCCAGTCCGATCAACCAAACAAACCAAACAAACCAAATAGACCAGATGAACCAGCATTCGTTGGACGCGCGCAGTGGAAGATCAATCAGCCCCCATCCCTAAAGAGAGGCGAGCAGGCCCCAGCCTTAGCACGTTCCTCGTGAAGGGTATCTCGTCGGAGATAATCCTCCAGAACCATACGCCATAGGCTATACGCTATTAGCGATTCTCTTCCCATCACTCTTCTTGACAATCACTAGAGGCGTCCCTACCATACCGCTCCGGCCCTGGCCATGAGTCCAGCCAGGGCTTTTTATTGGGAGCAAGTCAGGCAATGGCAAATCTTGTAGTGATCGGGGCGCAGTGGGGCGACGAAGGCAAGGGCAAGATCGTGGATATCTTGGCCCGAGATGTCGACGCGGTGGTTCGCTACCAGGGGGGGTCCAACGCGGGACATACCGTGATCAATGAACGCGGCACCTTCGTGTTTCACCTCATCCCCTCAGGCATCCTCTATCGCGGGACGCTCTGTGTGATCGGAAACGGAGTCGTCGTGGATCCAGCCTCGTTGATTGAAGAGCTGGACCATCTCCAGACCCAAGGCGTAAAGATCGGAAAGAATTTCATTGTGAGTCAGCGCGCCCACCTCATCCTGCCGTACCACAAGGCCATCGACAAAGCGGCTGAACAGTCGAAGGGCTCCCGCCGGATCGGCACGACGGGGCGTGGGATTGGCCCATCCTATGCCGATAAGATGTCGCGGGTCGGCATCCGAATGGGCGACCTGCTCAATCCAAAGGCTTTTCGAGCCAAACTTGAAGAAAACGTGGTCGAGATCAATTGGTTTCTCGAGCAACTCTATAAGCTGGAACGTTTGGATGTCGAAAAGGTCTTCCGGCAGTATATGAGTTATGCCGATCGGCTGAAGAGTCATATCGTCGATACCGCCATGCTCGTCAACAAGATGATCGAGAAACGGAAAACCGTGTTGTTCGAGGGGGCACAGGGGACACACCTGGATGTGGATTTCGGCACCTATCCCTACGTCACCTCTTCCAGTTCTACGGCCGGCGGGGCTTCAACGGGAACCGGTGTGGGGCCGACGAAGATCGACGCGGTCCTCGGAGTCGCCAAAGCCTACACCACGCGTGTCGGCAGCGGGCCATTTCCCACGGAATTGACCGATGCGGTGGGAGAGGGGCTTCAAGCGCGAGGGAAAGAATTCGGATCGACGACGGGGCGCGCACGCCGCTGCGGCTGGTTCGACGGCGTCCTTGTGCGCTACGCCACCAAAGTCAACGGGCTTTCGTCGTTGGCCGTCACGAAGCTGGATGTGCTCGACGGCTGCAAGGAACTCAAAGTCTGTACCGGCTATCGCTATCAGGGGAAACTCTATCGGGATATGCCTTTCGATCTCCAAACGCTGACCGACTGTGAGCCTCTGTACAAAACGTTCAAGGGATGGTCCAGTGCGACCACCGGCGC